>CALCDN010000272.1 GCA_937900755.1 uncultured Acetobacter sp.
GAGCCAGGGCGAGGTCGTGGGCGCGGGTGATGGCGTTTTGTGCATGGCCCGCTCCTGGCCCGGTCAGGCCATGACCTTGTGGCGGGACCACGAGCGCTTCCGCCAGACCTATTTTACCACATGCCCCGGCCGCTACTTTTCGGGTGATGGCGCCCGGCGGGAAGCGGATGGCTATTTCTGGATTACGGGCCGCGTGGATGACGTGGTCAATGTTTCGGGCCACCGGATCGGCACGGCGGAAATTGAGGATGCCGTGGCAACCGATGCCGAGGTGGTGGAAAGTGCCGCCGTGGGCGTTCCACACGACCTGAAGGGCCAGGGGCTGGTGGTGTTTGTTGTGCCCCGCACGGAAGGTAGCCTGGACCCCGCCGCCGTGCGCCGCGCCATTGCCGATGGGGTGGGCCGCTATGCGGTGCCCGAGCGGATCTATGTTGTGCGTGACCTGCCCAAAACCCGCTCTGGCAAGATTGTCCGCCGCCTGCTGCGCAAGATCGCAGCACATGACCTGAGCAATCTGGGCGACCTTTCCACCCTGTCCGACCCGGATATTGTGGAGGAAATTATCGCACAGGTGGCCGGGCAGGGCTGAGCGGGCCTTGCCCGTGGCGCGTGGGTCCACCTATGCGCCACGGCCTTGCTGTTCATCTTCCACAAAGGCAAACCGTGGGGCGCCATGCACGCTTTGCAGCCACATGGCCAGTGGGCGCACCCAGTAGGTTCCCTGTGCATCGCACCGGTAAGTGACCAGCCATTCCTCTGTCTCGCTGTGGCGCCCCACGCAGAGAACCGTGTACAGTCCGCCCTTGTAATGGCGGTAGAGGCCGGGCCTTGGGTGTTCAGGAGGGGCTTGGGTGGTATTTTGGCTTGTCTGTTCGGACATGCTTGGGCTCTACTCCACTTGAAGTGACGTGTCGGTCGGCTGGAATAAGGAATTGTGCGTTTGAAGCATCAAGTGGGGTTGTATTGTGTGTTGGCGGGCTTGTCTGCCCTGCCCTGTGGTGTTCCCGGCTATGCGGCGGGGCATGGCACAAGCGTGCCCCAGGCAGAGGGTCCGGCACATGCCGCAGGTATGCCCGTGGCCCTGACCGACCAGCGTGGCAGCGCGCTGGACAGTGCCGCCCGCGTGCTGAACACGGACGACCTGGCTGCTGCTGCCCGCCATAATGACAAACCGCTGGTGCTCGTAGGGTCTGCTCCCCTGTCGGCCAATGGCAAGAACATGGCGCTTTTTGTGCAGGTGCAGGCGGCCAGCCTGTGCGGCTCCGCCGGGTGCTCCACGGATGTCTATCTCAGGCGGAACGGCGCATGGGCCAAGGTGCTGGATTCCGTAAGCGGGCCCATTGCGCTGCTTCCCACAACACATGGGGGGTTCAGGGATATTCTGGTGGATGGTTCGGACCGCTGGGTGTGGAAAAACAATACCTATGTGGACACGCTGGTGGCGCAGGATGTACCGGGGCTCAAGGCCTCGGTTGAGGACCATCAGGCGCAGATGAACCAACAGCCCGACACCAGCCGGTAACCCGTCATGGCGCAAGATGACGGAAGCATCCGGCTGACCCTGATCAAGACCGGGGCCACTGTGGGCTTGACGGCCATTCTGGTTTTTTTGCTGCGTGCGATGCTGGGTTTTCTGCCCCGGCTGGACGCCATGAGCGGTGGGCACTGGGGGGGCGATATCCTGCGTTTTCTGGCCGCCAACGGGCAGGCCCAGACCCAGCAGGGCGTAGCCATTGCCATGATCGTGGCGTGTCTTGTTCTGGCCGTGCTGTTCGTGCACGTCGCTGAACGTCTGCTCCGGCACAGGCGCTCCAACCGCTAGCGGGCGGAGTGGCGCAACACTTGCCCCGGCCTGCATCGCCAGGGTTAAAGCGTGAGGGCAGGCAGGGGGGAGAGGCCTTTATCGGCCGCCTCTTGCGACCAGAAGAACGTCAGCTCGTGTTTGTTGTGCGCCAGGTGGGCGAGTGCGCCACCAGGTATGGCTTCAAACGCGGCCACGGTTTCATGGTCGGTTTCGCCCTGAAATTTGACTGTCAGCACAATGTTTTTGGTCTGCCCCGCATCAATCCATGCGCGGGTCAGGCGCAGCAGGCGCTGGGGGTAGGCGATAATATCGGAAAAACCCCAGGCCGTGGCCGGGAGTTGCTTCGGGTCCAGCCCAAAGGCGCTGGCCTGCTGGAAACTGACCCCCGGCATGGCCTCGACCGAGGGGGCCAGAGGCGCGCGGTCAAACGCGGTTACCTGCGCGCCAAGGCTTGCCAGCGCCCATGTCCACCCACCCGGTGTGGCGCCCAGGTCATAACAGCGCTCACCCGCGGAGGGCCAGCGGCCAAGCCGGGTGCAGGCTTCCCAGAGTTTGAGGTAGGCGCGCGAGGGTGGGCCTGTCCGGTTTTCCACAAATTCGGGCGCGCCATTAACAAACGGGCTGCTTTTGGTGGCCGAGAACAGCCGGGTTGATGTGTCCCTCAAGGTCCATGCGCCCAGCGGGCTGGTGGGGGCGAGCGTGGGAAAAACCAGGGGGGCTGCCTTGACCGGTGGCAGTTTTTGCACAATCAGCCCGGCGCGGCGGAAGTTGTCCACCGCATACAGGCTCCAGTTGCGCTGGATGGCCCGCAGCGTATCGGATGCATTGCGGATGGAGGTAATGCTGGCGCGTTGCGGCGCGGTCCATATATCCAGCGCCCAGGGGGAATAGACCGGTTTGTGGGTGGAAAGGGCCAGCATGCCATGCCAGTCCGCAACCTCGACGCCGCGCAGCAGCAGGTCTTCTTGTAAAACGTGTTTCAGCCCGTCCGCGGCCAGCCAGGCACCCTGTATGGAGGTGCTCATGTCCGGCGCATCCAGCTCACGGCCAGCACCAGCCAGGAAATAATGAGGATACTGCCGCCAATGGGGGCGACATGGCTGCCATGGTGGCCGGTAAAGGCTGTGTCGTACACACCACTACAGAACATGACCGTACCCGCCAGCACACCGCAGCCCCCGGCCAGAAGCACGCGGTTGGTGCGCTCGCGCAATCCAAGACCAAGGGCCAGAAGGGCTATGCCCTGCCACATTTGCATATCCATGGCGCTGCGCGCCATGATCCGCCCGCCCTCGGCAAAGTAACGGTCGGGCAGGTGTGCGGTCAAAGCACCCATGATGGTGCCCGTGGCGACAAGAAGCGCACCACATATCCGCCACAGACGTGTAAGAGAGTGTTCTGTCAGCATACTGGGGTGTATAGGCGTGTCTGCCGCAAACGGGAATAGTGCAGGACGGGTGTACCTCCGATTTTGGTGTCGGCAACGCCGGGAGCCATGATGCGTTTGTGTCGGATGATAAAAAATCTTGGTGTCAGGGGGGCAGGGGCATGAGCATACGGATTGATAAGGTGGTTACCCGAGGCGGTGATGGCGGGCAGACATCGCTTGGTGATGGCACGCGCGTTACCAAGGACCATGCCCGCATAGAGGTGCTTGGAACACTTGATGAGATCAACGCCCTGGTCGGGCTGGTGCGGGCGCACACCCCGGCCGGGGACGACGTGGCCCACCAGCTGACCATGGTGCAGAACCTGCTGTTTGATATGGGGGCCGATCTCTGCCTGCCCGAGGAAGGCCCCATGGCCGAACGCGCCCACCGTGTGGAAGAGGCGGCCCTGATGGTGATCGAGCGCGGGCTGGAAGAGCTGCGAATACGCCAAAGGCCCCTTTCGGGGTTTGTGCTGCCCGGTGGCTCCGTGGCGGCGGGGTGGGCGCATCTGACCCGCACACAGGTGCGCAGGGCTGAGCGGCGCATAGTGGGGCTGGCCAGGCTGGAGCGGGTTAATCCCGTTTTGCTTAAAATACTGAACAGGCTGTCTGATTACTTTTTTGTGCTTGCCCGCCATTTCAATCATGACGGACAGACGGACGTGGTCTGGCAGCCTGTGCCAAAAGGCGAAAAATAGCCCCGGACCATACAACCCCTTGGAAAAAGAGGGGGTGTGTGGTATAGATCGCCATAGCAGACATTGCCTGCGCGGCAATGTGTAAAATATCCTGCTGCCGGTGCTGCGGCCATATTTCTGTTTTTATCATGCAATCGGGTAATAAAACGGCCGCAAGGCCCCTGATGTTACCCTGACGGATAAAAACACACTTGGTTTTCTGGCAGCTTTTAAACAGACCATAAAATATCTGAAACGTGACATCTGAATTCATGAATACATCATCTTTTCTGTCTTCCCCCGTAGCAGACAGGGATAATGAGGAAGGGCTTGAAGAAGCGTCCATGCGTAACGCACTGGAACGCATTGGACATTCCGCCCGTTCCCGCCCGTCTGCCACTGCCGTGCAACCTCGCCCCGCTGCCGAAAACGCAAACAACAAGCGCCGTCGCTTTGTGCGTGACGGAGAGGTGCAGGTGGAAAAACATTCGCTTGCACGCACAACACCGCGCACGGTTGCCCTGCCGCGTGTTGCGGGCACGTCCCGCGCCGTGCATTTTAACGAAGAAGACAACAGCGAACTCTCTCGCCTGCGCCGCCATCTGGCCGAAGAAAAACTGAAGGTGGAAGAGGGCGAACGGCAACTGGCCGACCTGCTGGCCACCCAGCGCGGGTTGACCACGCGCATTGGCCATGCGGACGCCCTGATTGCCGAACAGAAGACCAGACTGGCCGAGCGTGAAGCGGAACTGGCCCTGGCCGGGCGCGAAATCCGTGCCGGACGCCGCCAGATGGAAGAACTGGAGGCGGAAATGGGAGACCTGCGCCGCCAGCTTGACGCCAGACCCCGTGGCCGCCCCCGCAAGGAGACGGAACAGGCGGATGTCGTGGTGGCGGAGGTTGCGGCGGAACCCCAGCCTGTTAAATGGTGGAAAGACTAACCCCTGGACCCTCTTTCATGGGGCAACCTGAAATGAAGAACAGGGTAGCAACGCCCGCGCTTGCTTTTCTGGTTCTGGATGTGGCCGTCGGGGTGGCGTGGATGCTGCTGCCTCCGGTGGTCATGGGGTTTGTTGGCCTGCTGCAAGATGTGTTTGGTGTGCTGGTGCTGCCATTCAGCTTTCTGTTCGGGCTGGCTGGCTGGTCGTCTGACCTGTCCTCCCTTTCCAGCGTGCAGGATGGTCTGGCGCCGCAGGTCGCCAGCCACCCCCTTTATGGCATTATGGCCGCAGGGCTGGTGGGTGTTGGCGGTGTGTGCTCCGTCCTGGCGTGCAACACGCCAGAAGGGGCGCGGGTCGAGCGTATTGCCGCCCCTGTCTTGACCGGCCTTGCCATGGTCATGGTTGGGTGGGACCCCGGGTTGGTTGTTCTGCCTGCGTTTATTTTGCAAATACTGTGCTTTTGGTATCCAAAACTGGCCTTTTCCCTGCGTAAGCAGTAAAGGCGCGTTCTGCATTTACACAAAATGTGTAACAGGTTTTTTGCAATGGACCGAAGGCAGGGTTTATGTGCCTTCGACCCCAGTGTGCATCAGGCGGGTGGGAGTACCTTGCCCGGGTTCATGAGGTTCTGCGGGTCAAGGGCAGCCTTGATCTGGCGCATGGTTTGCAGTTCCGCTCCCCCACGCCATGAGGGCATCATGTAGGTTTTGAGCTGGCCCACCCCATGCTCGGCCGAAAAAGAGCCGCCAAGTCTGCGCACGATTTCGGCCACCGTGTCCATCATGGCGTGGTCCTGCGCCAAAAACGCGGCAGGGTCCGCCCCTTCGGGCTGCACCAGATTGAAGTGAATGTTGCCATCGCCAATATGGCCAAAGGGGGCCACCCGAATATCCGGTATCAACGCCTCGCAGGCTTTGGTGGCGCTGGCGATAAAGTCCGGTATTGCGGCCAGTGGCACGGATACGTCGTTCTTGACCGATGCGCCCGCGCGTTTCTGCGCTTCGGCATGTTCCTCGCGGATCATCCACAGGCCCAGCCGCTGGCTTTCGCTTTCGGCCAGAACCGCGTCTGTAACCAGCCCATCCTCCAAAGCACTGCCCAGTACATCTTCCATCAGGTTGCGCAGGCTGTCATCGGCGCGCGGGCTGGCCAGTTCCACCAGCACGTAGGCAGGGGCAGGGGCTTCCAGCGGCAGGGTGGCGCCCTCAATCAGGCTGTTGACCAGCGCCATGGATGTGCCGGACATGAACTCAAACGCATTGATGGCGGAGGGGTCCTGTTTGCGGAAGGCGGCAAACAGGTTGAGTGCCCCTTCGGGGCTTTGCACGGCGCAAAGAGCCGTCTCGCGCGAGCGGGGGGCGGGCTGGAGCTGAATAACGGCTTGCGTAATAATACCCAGCGTTCCTTCCGAACCCACAAGCAGCTGGCGCAGTGCATAGCCTGTGTTGTCCTTGCGGAGCTTGCGCATCAGGTTCAGGACGCTGCCATCGGGCAGGACCGCCTCAAGCCCCAGAGCGAGTTCGCGCGCATTGCCGTAGCGCACCGTGTTGTTGCCACCCGCGTTGGTGGCCAGAATACCCCCGATATCGGCCGAGCCTTCGGAGGAGATGGAAAGCGGGAGCAAAAGCCCCTGCGCACTGGCCGCGTCCTGTGCGGCCTTGAGGGTCACGCCCGCATCCACGGTCATGGTCAGGTCGGCATGGTCAATACTGTGGATCTGGTTCATGCGCGTGGTGGACACGACAACGGCATGGCCGCTCGAATCCGGTGTTGCCCCCCCGACCATGCTGGTGTTGCCCCCCTGGGGTACCATGGGCACGTTGTGCGCGTGGCACAGGGCCATGGCCTTTGCACAGTCCTCGGTATTGGCCGGGCGCAGGACCGCAGCGCAACTGCCGTGGTAGAGGCCGCGCCAGTCCACGCAGAACGCTTCCGTATCCGCCGGGCTGCTCAGCACGCCCGAAGGGCCAAGCAACTGCACCAGCGCTGCATGGAGGGACGGGGGAAGGGGCGTTTGTGGCATGGCTCTGGTTTTCCCTGCAAAAAAGCACAAAAAGACACGGTCAAGGGGCGTCCACACGCCCCTTTAGTAAAGGTAAGGGGTGTTGTCGGCAACGGCGTGGGTGTGAACGGGGGCTGGCCACAGGACATGCACGGCCTGTGACCCGGCAACCCCGAGCAGCAGGCCAACAAGCAGGCTTATGGCAATGGTGACTGGCATTTTCGGGCGTTTTTTTGCCTGAAGCGTTGCCAGGTGGGTCTGGAGTTCCGCGCGGGACTTCTGGGTCAGGTAAAGCTCGGATTTGAGTGTTTCATTCTGGGAATGGGCAACCCGCAGGTTGCGGTCCAGCCTGGTAATGCTGTCCGCCATTTCGCGCAGTTGCACGCGGTACTGGTCTGGCATGTCCGTTGTTCTGGACTTGCTGGCCGAAGCGCGCGTGCCAGCCTGGCGGGTCGCGCCCTTGGCTTTGGACGGGTTGACCGCAATGGTCTGGAACAGGTTTTTAAGCGCGCCACCGGTTGTGCTGTTTTTGCGCGCGCGGTTGCGCAGGGCCTGCAGGGCTGTGTCCGACTGGCCGGGGTGGTCTTCAAGTACCAGTGCCAGAATGTCCGACAGGATCTTGAGTTCCTTGGGATCAATCTCGGTCATGGCGCCGTGTTTTCCGTTCCATCCTGCGCGCGGGGGGCTGCGGCGCGGTTCAGGCGGTCCTGTATGGCGCGGCCCAGACCGTGCTGGGGAATGGGCTGCACGACAATACGCGCAAGCCCAAGGGCCTGCCCCTGATGGTCCAGTGAGCGCAGGCCGGTAAACAGTCTGGCCGCGGCTTCCTCCAGGTTGCCGCGCGCACTCAGGTTCCACACCAGTGGTGCCTGGGTGGGGTGGGGCGCGCCAAACGCCAGCAGGGCTTCATCGGGTCCTGCCTGCACAACATTCAGCCGCACGGGCAGGTGTGGCGCGTAATGCGAGACCATGCGGCCGGGGGAATGGGGAGCGATGTCACTGGTTGTCTGCGGCAGGCGCATGTGCGGGCAGATGCCGCGCAACGCTTCCAGTGTGACCCCGCCGGGGCGCAGCAGGCAGGGGTTTTGCGGGTCTGTCAGGTCCACCACCGTGCTTTCCACCCCCACTGTGCAGGGGCCACTGTCCAGCACGGCGTCTATGCGGCCGTCCAGTTCCTCCAGCACATGGGCCACGTCCACCGGGCTGATGCGGCCCGAGCGATTGGCCGAAGGAGCGGCTATGGGGCGGTCCACCTGCTCCAGCAGGGCAAGGGCTGTGGCATTGCCAGGCACGCGCACGGCAAGGCTGGACAGGCCATCAGCTGCAAGCTCGCTTATGCTGCACTCCGGTGCGCGGGGCAGAATAAGCGTGAGTGGCCCCGGCCAGAACGCCTGCGCCAGCGCGTGCGCCAGCGCATTGGGCACAACCTGCGCAAACGCTGCGCGCGCAGTGGCGAAGTGGCTGATACGCGGGTTGCAGCGTGGCCGGTTCTTGGCCTCGAAAATACGGGCCACGGCCTGTGGCTGTGTGGCGTCCGCCCCAAGGCCGTAAACGGTTTCCGTGCCAAACGCCACAAGGCCGCCAGCACGTAGAATACTGGCGGCGGTGGCAATGCCGCTTTGGGTGGCATCCAGACGTCTGGTCATGGTTTTCTCATGGCGACAGGGGCAATCCGTAGGCCGATCAGTGAGGCAGGCAATGTTTTGGCAACAGGAGAATCCTGCGTAAGGGGGCTACGGGTGGACTGCCCTGTTCACAGTGTTCCGGTACAGACAAATGGCGGATTTTTCCAGCCTGTTTTGCCGTAGACAAGGGGGGAGCCATCCAGCAGCGTAATCTGTCCGCCCGCGGCTTCCACAATAGCTTGCGGGGCTGCGGTATCCCATTCCATGGTGGGGCCAAGGCGGGGGTACAGGTCAATCAGTCCTTCGGCCACGCGGGCAAACTTTACGGCGGACCCGATATTGCCCAGATGCGCGATTTTCCTGCCGTTCAGGTATTCGGCCAGGCGCGTGTCATCGGCATGATGGCGGGACGCCAGGACGCTCAGCCCTTCGGGTGGGGCGGTGCGGACATGAATGGCCTGGAACCCGTTTTTGTCCAGCCGGTGCGCGCCAAGGCCCACGCCGCCCGTGTAAAGCTGGTGGTAGGCTGGCAGGGCCATGGCCCCCAGTGCCGCATGGCCATTGCGCACAAGGCCGATATTGACGGTAAAATCATCCCGCCCGGCGGCAAATTCGCGCGTGCCGTCCAGTGGGTCCACCAGCCAGTAGGCCGGAGTGGCATAAGCTTGCAGGCCAGCGGCGACCTCTTCTTCCGCAATAACGGGAATATCGGGTGTGGC
>CALCDN010000273.1 GCA_937900755.1 uncultured Acetobacter sp.
GCTCTACCAGAGCAGCCATGTGGTTGTGCTTGACAAGCCCGCGGGCCTGCCCGTGCATGCAGGCCCCGGTGGCGGCCCCTGCGTGGAGGACTGGTTCCCCCAGCTTTCGCGCCGCAAGGATGGGCCTTGGCTGGCCCACCGGCTGGATGCCGATACATCGGGCTGCCTTGCCATAGCCCTGCGCAAACAGCCCCTGCTGGCCATGCAGCAGGCCTTTGCCAGCAAAACCGCGCGCAAGACCTACTGGGCCGTGGTGGCTGGGGGGCCGCAGGCCACAACCGGGCGCATTGACCTGCCCCTGCTCAAAACCACCACCAGGGCAGGCTGGTCCATGCAGGTGGCGGATGGTGGCGCACCCTCGGCCACAACATGGCGGGTTCTGGGCCGGAGCGGGGGCACAAGCTGGCTGGAACTGGAGCTGGAAACCGGGCGCACCCACCAGGCCCGCGTGCATTGCGCCGCCATGGGCTGGCCCATTGTGGGGGACGCCCTTTACGGCAGGCCCGACCCGTCCGGCCTGCACCTGCTGGCCAGGAGCCTGTACCTGCCCATTGATAACGGCATAAGCGTAACCGCACCCCCGCGCGCGGGCATGCAACCCGCCCTGAGCGCCTGCGGGTGGGACAATGCCGCACCCACCGGGCCACTCCTTGCAAAAAGCACCCCCGCACCCAGCCCCTAAGACTGTCTCCAGGACGGCCCGATCTGCCCCACATCTGGCCAGCACCGCACAAGCCGTGCGTGCAAACTCTGGCGTTGGGGGCGCAGGACGGCACTGTCAAACACCTGCGCACGCGCACGGCCCGCCTGCCCCATGCGCGTGCGCAGACCGGTGTCGGACATCAGGCGCTCGAGCGCCTCCACCAGAGCGGGCAGGTCATCAGGACTGGCGTAAAGGGCAGCCTGCCCCGCAACATCGGGCAGGCCGCCTTTAGGGGAGGTCACCAGTGCCGCACCGCACCCCATGGCCTCCAGTGCCGCCATGCCAAAGGGCTCGGCCCAGCGGCTGGGCACCACCACAATGGCGGCGCGGCTCATGGCCTGCAAAACCTGTGCATGGGGCTGGTAGCCCGCCATATGCACCCCGGCCGCCTTTGCCTGCGCCTGCACCTGGGCCAGAAACCCTGTTTGCGGGGAGGTGGGGCCAAACCTGTCGGCCCCTATAATCCTGGCCTGCCACGTGGGGTGGCGGGGCAGCACGGCGGCACAGGCCCGCACAAAGGCGTCTACCCCCTTGTCGGCGACAACACGCCCCGCGAACAGCACAAGATTGTCCCGCACAATGGCGGGGGCAGGCAACGCCCCAAGGTCCAGCCCGTTGGGCAGCACCGTTACCCCCCCCTGCGCGCCATGGGCCAGAAACCGCACCCGCACCCAGCCCGAAACCGCCACAACCGCCATTGCGCGCGCAAGCTCCGTGCGGTCCTGTGCGGTTTTAGCACCCCGCATGCCGCACGGGTCGTTATGCAGGACCAGCACGAGTGGAACATGGGGAAAACGCTGGCGAATGGCCCGCGCCAGGTCCGGGCGGTTATGCACCTCCACCAGATCGGGGCGGATGCTGTGGATCAGCCGCGCCACCCCGGCCCGGTACCGCCCCATGGTGCTGAACGGGAACATAACGGAGGGCACGGGCACAAACGCGACATCGCCATAAGGAGGGGTTACGGGCGCGCTCCCCACCACCACCTCGCCTGCACCTGCCATGCGGTGCACCAGCAACGCTATGGCCCCGGCCTCGGCAGGGGCAAAACGCTCACGCGGGGGCAATACGGTCATGACCCGCAGGTATTGCGGGGGCGTTTCGGCGGATACGGCCGCCTGCACAGGGTCGCACATGCTCATGTCTGCCCCCTGCGGCCCGTCATGGCGTGGTCAGGCCAGAGTTTCGTACATATCCAGCTGCCATGCCACCGGCTCCCGCGCGGCGGCGGCATACCATTCCACCATAAGCGGGTGGTGGCGCACCGCCTGCATGTAAGCCTGCGCCGTGGAGGACAGGCCCGGCACGCCGTATGACAGAAACCGGCAGACAACAGGGGCAAACATGGCGTCCACATTCCCCATGCCCGACCCGCACAGGAACGGGCCACCCCGGCCTGCCCCTTCGGTCCAGATTGCGTTAATGCGCGCAATATCCCTGTGCACGTCCTCGCCCAGAGGCTCGGCCAGCGGGCGGTTGCGGCCCAGATTCATTGGCAGGGCGGAGCGCACGGCCCTGAAACCGGAGTGCATTTCGGCGGCCACCGAGCGCGCCCATGCCCGCGCGGCCCTGTCCGTGGGCCATAAAAAACCGTGATGCTCGGCGCAGTATTCGGCAATGGAGAGCGAGTCCCACACCACAGCGCCCTTATGTTCGAGGTACGGCACGCAGCCATTGGGCGAGAGGGTTTTGAGTGCTGCCGTCTGGCCCGCACCGGCGAGTGGCACAACCTCCACCCCCACGTCCAGCCCGGCCAGATGCACGCACAGCCAGCCACGCAGGGACCATGACGAATAACGCTGTGTTCCAATAACCAGACGACCTTCGGCCATGCGCGTACTCTCCCTGTTTTTTTAAACTGCGGCCTGTTGTTCTGTCCGGCGGATAAACCCGCCACCCAGAATACGGCTCCCCTGGTAAAACACGCAGGCCTGGCCGGGAGCGGGCATGGCGGGCTCCTCCAGCAGAACCGTTGCCCCATCGGGCGTTGGCACCACGCGGGCGGTACGTGGCTCTTCGCGCGCGCGCATCTGCACCTTGCACACAATGCCTTCGGGCGGGGCGTCCACCAGCCAGTTCACATCGCGCACGGACAGGGTGCTGACAAACGCATGCGCGCGCGGGCCAATAATAACCCGCTTGCGCCCCGGCTCCACCCCCACCACCATCTGGCGTTCGCCCTGCAGGCGGGCGGCGTTGCCCAGGCGTTTGCTCTGGCCCACGGTAAAACGCATGACACCTTCATGCGCGCCCACAACATGGCCGGACTGGTCCACAATCTCGCCCGGACCGGCCATTTCGGGGTGCATGCGCTCCACCAGGTCCACGTAGGACCCGTCGCTGACAAAGCACAGGTCCTGGCTGTCGGGCTTGCCCGCCACCACCAGACCAAACCGCTCGGCCTCTTGCCGGACAGCAGCCTTGTCGGGCATGTCCCCCAGCGGAAAACGCAGAAAATCCAGCTGCTCGCGCGTGGTGGCGAACAGGAACCAGCTCTGGTCGCGGGCCTCGTCCACCGGGCGGTGCAGTTCGGCCCCCTGCGGGCCTTCCATGCGGCGCACGTAATGGCCGGTGGCCATGGCGTCTGCCCCGATTTCCTTCGCCAGTCCCAACAGATCGGTAAACTTGACGCCCTGATTGCACGCAACGCAGGGGACCGGGGTTTCGCCCGCCGCATAGGCATCGGCAAAGCGCTCGATCACGCTGTCCTGAAAACGGCGTTCGGCATCTATCACGTAATGCGGAAATCCCAGGCGGTCGGCCACGGCGCGGGCATCGCGGATGTCCTGCCCGGCACAGCACGCGCCTTTTTTGGCCGCCCCCCTGGAATCGTAGAGTTGAAGGGTCGCACCCACAACCTCGTGCCCTTCCTCCAAAAGGCGGGCAGCCACCACGGAACTGTCCACCCCTCCAGACATGGCAACAAGAATACGCATGGGCGGGTTATCCTTCCCCTTTTTGGTGTCAGGCCTTGCTGGGCAGACGTACCACCAGACCGTCGAGTGCTTCGGTCATGACAATCTGGCAGCCAAGGCGCGAGGTCTTTTCCAACCCGAAAGCAAGGTCGAGCATGTCTTCCTCATCATCGGTGGGGGCACTCAGCCTGTCCGCCCAGGCGGGGTCCACCACAACGTGGCAGGTCGCGCAGGCCAGCGAGCCCTCGCACGCCCCTTCAAGGTCCACATCGTGTTTATGGGCAATTTCGAGCACGGACAGGCCGACCGGGGCATCGACTGTGTGTTCTGTTCCGTCCTGCTCAACAAACGTCATCTGGGGCATTGGTTTCCATCCTGCCAAAAAATATCATGGCGGCTCCAGCCTGTGTGGCTCGGCCTTATGCCGCGGGCCCGGGCCGCCGGGGCATGGCCCGCACCTGCAAGGCAGCCTGTGCCAGACTGTCCGCCGCGCGTTCTGCTTCGGCGGTGGAGGTAAAACGTCCGGGGGACAGACGCAAGCTTCTTCCTGCCTCCTCAAAGCTCAGGCCCATGGCCTCCAGCACGTAGGAGGGGGCCAGCTCGGCCGAGGAACAGGCCGAACCGAGCGAGACCTCAAGCCCGGGCATGGCCACCAGCACATCCGCCGCGCGCAGGTCGGGGGGCAGGCGCAGGCTGAAAATACCCGGCAGGCGCCCGGCCTCCCGCGCATTGACCACGCACCCCGGCAGGCGGGTGGACAGGTGGCCCAGAAAAACCGCCTGCACCTCGGCCAGATGTGCGGCATCACGCGCCATCTCGGCGCGGGCAATCCTGCAGGCCTCCCCAAAGCCTGCCAGCAAAAAGCCCGGCAGGGTGCCCGAGCGCAGCCCCCGCTCCTGCCCACCACCGGAGAATAGCGGCGTCAGGCGCACACGCGGGCGGCGGCGCACAAACAGCGCCCCCGCGCCCTTTGGCCCGTACAGCTTGTGGCTGGAGACAGAGGCAAGGGCCACCGGCAGCGCGTGCAGGTCCAGCGCGACCTTGCCCGCCGCCTGCGCCAGATCGGTATGGAGGAGTGCCCCCGCCTGCGCCACCAGCGCGCCCAGCGTGGCAAGGTCCTGCAGGACCCCGGTCTCGTTATTGGCCAAGGCAATGGAGACCAGCGCCGTTGGGGCGTCCGCCAGAGCGGTGGCCAGCACGTCCGGCTCCACCTGCCCAAGCGTGTTGACCGGCAGGATAACCGGCTCAAACCCTTCCAGGGCAAGGTCCTCCACACTTTGCAGCACGCATTTATGCTCGGTCGCCACGGTTATGACCCGGCGGCGCGCACTCCCCTGCGTGGCCAGATGCCGGGCCGCCCCCTTGATGGCAAGATTGTTGGACTCGGTCGCCCCCGAGGTAAACACAACCTCGCGCGCCTCCGCCCCCAGCAGGGCCGCGACTTCCGCGCGGGCCTGCTCCACCATGTCGGCCGCGCGGGCGCCGCTGGCATGGGTAGTGCTGTGCGGATTGCCGTTTTCCTCCGCCAGGGCGCGCAACAGCACCGCCTGCACGCGCGGGTCGCACGGTGTGGTGGCCGCGTGGTCAAAATACAATGCCGCCATGCCTGCCCCTTACCGCGCCAACGCCAGACCGGCCCCAGCCCCGGTCCCGGCCGCCATGCGCGCGTAGCCTTGCACAAACCCCGCCACGTCCGCCTCGCTCACATCCCATGGCAGGGACACACGTATGGCCTGCCCCGCCAGTTCGCCCAGCCCCATGGCGTCGAGCACGTGCGAGAAGGCCACCTTGCCCGAGGAACAGGCCGACCCCGCGGAAACACAAACCCCGTCCAGGTCCAGCCGCATAAGCTGGCCCTGCGCGCGGCGGCCGGGCAGGGCCAGGGACGCGGTATTGCCCAGCCGGGGCGCTACGGCACCGCACACCACGGCCCCGGCGGCGCGGGCCGCCTGCTCCAGCCGGTTACGCAGGGGGGCCAGGTCACGCGGGTTGTCCAGCCCGTCGCACAAGGCTGCGGCAAGCCCTGCTATGGCGGGGAGCGGCTGGGTGCCGCCCCTGCGACCCTGCTCCTGCCCGCCGCCCTCAAACAGGGGTGCGAGCGGCCTTGGGGCCGGGCCACGCAGCACCAGCGCGCCAGCACCCTTTGGCCCACCCATTTTGTGGCCCGAGCAGGCCAGACTATCCGCCCCGAGGTCTTCCACATTCACGTCCATGCGGCCTGCGGCCTGCACCGCATCCACATGCAGGTGCGCGCCATGCTGGCGGCACAGGCGGGCGACCTCGGCCATGGGGTGGAGCACCCCTGTTTCGTTGTTGGCCAGCATCAGGCAGACAAACGCGGGAGCTCCGGGGGCGTGCAGTGCCGCCTCCAGCAGGTCCAGGCGGACCTGCCCGTGGCTGTCCACCTCCAGCCAGGCCACATCCGCCCCATCGGGGGCACCCTTGCGCACCGCGTCATGCTCGGTACGACCCACCAGAAAACGCCGCCCCTGCCCAAGCCCGTGCATGGCCAGCACATTGGCCTCCGTACCGCCAGAGGTAAACACGCAGTTGAGCGGAGCCACGCCAAGCCGGGCCGCCACCGTATTGCGCGCCGCCTCCAGCACGGCACGGGCGTGGCGGCCCGCATGATGCACCGAAGATGGATTCCCCGTAAGCTCCGCCGCCTCCAGCATGGCCGCGCGGGCGGCCGGGCGCAGGGGTTCGGTCGCGTTGGCGTCCAGATAGATGGGTTTGGAAAAACCCTTTACGCCATCGCCTGTTTTTTCGTTCATGCCTGTTATCTATCCGAAACCATACCAGAACTGCGCTTTTTGCAGGCCGCACAGTGCGGCCATTGTCACGATTTATGTGGAAATTCTGGCCCCGCAACAGCTATAGAGTGCCACATGGTCAGCACCACAGGGCACAACGAAGACGGCAGGCAGGAAACGGGTTTTCCCGCGTGCACGACATTCACGGACAACACCCCGGCCGATTATGCCTGCGTTTTGCGCAAGGTCAACGCCAGAGTGTGCCTTCCCCCTTTCGCGGGAGCGGGACAGACACCATGCGGCTGATGGCGTTCCTTTTTCCGTTTTCCCCCAGAAACGGAAAAAGGAACGGGCTGACCGAGAGTTAAAGCTTGCGGGCCTTTTTGCGGCCCGCATGTTCCGACCCGGAACGTGGCATCGTTCCTTGCCGGGGCAGTTATCAAACCCGGAAGCGTCATGCCCACGGACGCCTTTCCCAGATCAAGCGGAACCTACATGCCTGAGGTTATGTTTGCCGGCCCGGATGGACGCCTTGAAGGGCGTTATCACCACTCAAACGAGCCCAACGCCCCGCTTGCCCTCGTGCTGCACCCCCACCCGCTGCACGGCGGCACCATGAACAACCGGATTACATACGCCCTGTACCGCACGTTCGAAAACATGGGCTTTTCCGTCATGCGCTACAACTCCCGTGGGGTTGGCCGCTCGCAGGGGCGCTTTGACGGAGGCATTGGCGAAATTTCCGATGCCGCCGCAGCCCTTGACTGGATGCAGATGATCAACCCCAACGCCAGCGGCCTGTGGATTGCCGGGTATTCGTTCGGGGCGTTCGTGGGCATGCAGTTGCTGATGCGCCGGCCAGAAATTACCGGCTGGATCAGCATTGCACCCCCGGCGGCACATTATGACTTCGGCTTTCTGGCCCCCTGCCCGTGTGGCGGGCTGATGATTGCCGGTGGCAAGGATGACATGGCCCCCGAGCCCGCCATCCACAAACTGGTGGACAAGCTGAACACCCAGAAGGGTGTTGCCGTGGACTACCGCGTCTACCCCGAAGCGGACCATATTTTTGCCAAGCAGGCAGACAAGATTACCGCAGCGGTGGAAGACCACGTAACCCGCGCCATGGGCCAGCAGCACATGGCCCTTGCCGCGGACTAAACGCCTCGAACACCCCTGCCGCACCTGAGCGGCAGAGAAACCAGCACCCCCGACTCGTACGGCCTGTGCGGCTCGGGGGGCTGCTGCCCATAAGGGCACCAACCCCCACCACACAACCACCCGCCGTGGCGCGCCACGCGACCGGCTGGCAGCCTAGTCCTCCGCGCGGCGGGGGTGGGCGAGTTCGCGCACAACACCATGCAGGGTACGCAGTTCCTGCTCGGTCACTTCGCCACGTGTAAAAAAGTGGCGCAGGTTGCGAACCATGCCCGGGCGTTTTTGCTCATTGCGCAAAAAGCCACATCCATCCAGTTCACGCACAAGATGGCCCATGAAGTTTTCCAGCTCACCCTTGGTGGCCACATGTGTCTCGTTGGTCATGAGCGTGCGCACGGGCGTGGCGTCCGCGGCCATCCACCATTCATACGCCATGATCATGACCGCCTGCGCCAGGTTGAGCGACATGAAGGTGGGGTTGAGCGGGTAGCGGATCAGCGCGTCCGCGCGCGCCATGTCCTCATTATCCAGCCCCGCGCGCTCGGGGCCGAACATCAGCCCCACCTTGAGCCCACGCCCTGTGGCCGCGCGCAGTTCCGCCGCCCCCCCGCGCGCGGTCATGACGGTTTTGACAATATGGCGTGGCCGGGGGCAGGTGGCGTACACGTGGTGCAGGTCGGCTATGGCATCGTCCACGCTCTCATGCACCGTGGCGGCTTCCAGAATCCGGTCAGCACCCGAGGCGGTGCGCCATGCCCTGTCCTGTGGCCAACCATCCCGTGGGCTGACAAGACGCAGGTGGAACAGCCCGCCATTGGCCATGGCGCGGGCCGTGGTGCCAATGTTCTCGGCCATTTGCGGCCGCACCAGAATAACAACAGGTGTGTTGCCCAAAGGCTCCAGCGGTGCCCCGCCATCCCGCCCGGTCATGCGCGCCTCCAGCTTGTTCCGTCTTTTGTATCTTCCAGCACAATGCCCTGTGCCTGCAACTGGTCACGCAGGGCATCGGCCTTTGCAAAGTCGCGCGCTTTTTTGGCCGCCAGCCGCTCGGCGATAAGCGCCTCGATTGCGCAATCTTCCTCTGCCGAGGCGCCCCCCCTGAACCACTGCGCCGGGTCACCTTGCAAAAGACCCAGCAGGCGACCACCGGCCCTGAGCGCACCCGCGGCCTGCCGGTCCCCGCCCATGGCCTGATTGGCCAGCACATGCAGCTCGGCAATGGCCTTGGGGGTGTTCAGGTCTTCCTCCAACGCCGCGCGCACGGTTTGCGGCACGGGGGCTTCTGGCACATCCGCCACGCTGGAAAGCGCGCGGTAGAATCGGTCGAGCGTCTTGCGGGCGTCATTCAGCCCGGCCTGTGTGTAATTGAGAGTGGAGCGGTAATGCGCACCCAGCAGCAAAAGGCGCAACGCCTCCGCCGGGGCCTGGGCCAGCACATCGCGGATGGTCAGAAAATTGCCCAGGGACTTGGACATTTTCTCGCCCTCCACCAAGAGCATGGCGTTATGCACCCAGTAATTGGCGAACTGGCTGTGCGGAAAGCAGCACAGGCTTTGCGCGCGTTCGTTTTCATGGTGTGGAAACAGCAGGTCCGAGCCACCGCCATGAATGTCAAAACTGTCGCCCAGGTAGCGGTGCGACATGGCCGAACATTCAATATGCCAC
>CALCDN010000274.1 GCA_937900755.1 uncultured Acetobacter sp.
ATCGCCAATGTGGTGGGCGCACCCTTTGCAACCTATGCGGGGTCCTATTTTGGCTGGCGGCTGTCCTACCTGTTTATCGGCCTTATTGGCGTTGTCTGCTGCCTTATGGTGCTGGCATGGGTGCCCTACGACCCGCCAAACAGGGCGCGCTCGGCCTTGTCGGAACTGGGAGCCTTTTCGCGCAAGCAGGTCTGGTACGTCATGGGTACGGTGGCGGTGGGGTGTGGTGGCATGTTCTGCGTGTACACCTATTTTTCTGTCACCTTGCAGGATGTGACCCATGTGCCGCTGTGGGGGGTGCCGCTTTTTCAGGCGCTCTGGGGTGTGGGCATGTGCGTGGGCGCATGGGCCGGTGGCCACCTGATGGACAAAAACCTGAAATGGGCGACCATTTTTGCCTTTTTGTGGAACGCGGTGGCCCTGGGGTTGTTCGCGCTGGTCGCACATTCGGCATGGTTGACGGCGCTGGCCGTGTTCATGCTCGGTGGGGGCATTGCCATTGGCCCGGCCATGCAGGTCCGCCTGATGGATGTGGCGGCGGATGCGCAAACCCTTGCCGCCTCCATGAACCACGCCGCCTTCAACCTTGCCAACGCCATTGGGGCGTGGCTGGGCGGGCTGGTGCTGGCCGTGGGGTTCGGGCTGGAGGCCACGGGCTGGGCCGGCATGGCGCTCTCGCTCGTGGGGCTTGTACTCTTCCTGCTCTCGCTGCGGGTGGAGGCGCGTGACGCCAGAACAGCCGCGCAGGTGGAAGAGGGTGCGACGTAAGCGGGGCAGGGGGCAGTTTTTTCTCGACCTGTATCCCGGTTTTTCATAACCATTGAACAGACGGTTACAAAAAACGGTTCAATATCGAGGTCCGTGATGATGCAGGTGAGCAGCCCCTACCAGATACTGAATGGTACAGCGAACTCCGCGCTACAGAGCCAGAACAAAAAATCATTGGCCCTGAACTTCAGCGACATGACCCCCGAGGAAATGGAATCCGCAAGGCGGGATCTGACCATGGAAGGCGAAATTTCGCTCCACCAAAGTGGTACAATGGCGCTGATGGATGGGTTTGCGCTCGAAGGTGTGAATGGTGGAAAGCTCGTGAGCGGCTCGTCCAACATGTATTCAATGGTAGATTCACTTCTGGACTATGAAGAAAAAAACGGGACCATCAACGTAAAACAGAACATTGCCTCCCTGGAATCCCTCCGCAAGGTTCTTGAGGAGAACGATGTGAACTCCACCCCCACAACATCAATCACGGCCTAGGGCGCGGCTGGTCCAGGCCCCCACCGCCGCTGGCCGCGTGGCGGTGGGGGCCTGGCCGTATTGGCTGTGTGCTTACGACTCGCTGGCGGCCTCTTCCATTTCCGCTTCAGCGGCCAGCCAGCGTTCTTCCGTTTCGCTCTCGTCTTTGGCAATGGCGGCCAGCCGCGTGTTCAGGCGGGTGACCTCCCCCGCCTTGCCCTCCGCGTACAGGGCCGGGTCCGCCAGTGCGGCTTCCAGTTTTGTGCGTTCGCTCGCCAGCTTGGCCAGCCTGGCCTCCGCATCCTTGACAATTTTGCGCAAGGGAGCCTGGGCTTTGCGGGCTTCGGCCCGGTCGCGCCGTTCGTCCTTGCGGCTGTTCGCGGTGGTGCTGTCCTGCCGGGGGCGGTTGGCGGCGCGGCCGCGCTCAAGCAGCCATGTGCGGTATTCGCCCATATCCCCTTCAAACGGGGTGACCTCACCGTCCGCCACCAGCCATAGCCGGTCCGCCACCAGTTCCACCAGATGCGGGTCATGGCTGATCAGCACGATCGCCCCTTCAAAATCCGCCAGGGCGCGAACCAGCCCATCGCGCGCGTCCAGGTCCAGGTGGTTGGTGGGTTCGTCCAGAATAAGCAGTTGGGGGGCGTCACGCGTGGCAAGGGCCAGCAGCAGGCGGGCTTTTTCCCCGCCGGACAGGTCCTTGACCGCGGTTTCCGCCCTGTCCGCGTCCAGCCCGAAGCGGGCAAGCTGGGCGCGCACCACAGGTGGGGTGGCCTTGGGCAGGGCACGGGCCATGTGGTCGACCGGGGTCTGCTCAAGGTGCAGTTCCTCGGTCTGATGCTGGGCAAAATACCCGACCTTGAGCCGTGGGTTGCGTTCCACATCCCCCGCCAGTGCGCCAAGCCTGCCTGCAATCAGCTTGGCCAGCGTGGACTTGCCGTTCCCATTGGCGCCGAGCAGGGCAATGCGGCTTTCCATGTCCAGCCGGAAGGTAAGGTTGTTGAGTATGGGCTTGCCATCATACCCTACGCTTGCGCGGTTGACGCTCAGGATGGGGGGGGGGAGCTGCTCGGGTTCGGGGAAGGCGAAATGGGCTGCGGTGTCTTCCACCACGGCGTCGATCACGGGCAGTTTTTCCAGCGCCTTGATCCGGGCCTGCGCCTGCTTGGCCTTGGTGGCCTTGGCGCGGAAGCGGTCCACGAAGGACTGCATATGCGCGCGGCGGGCGGCAATTTTTTCGGCCTGCCGGTTCTGTTGCAAAGCCTGTTCGGTACGGATTCGCACAAAATTTTCGTAACCGCCGGGGGTCAGGTTCAGCTTGCCGCGCTCAAGGTGGGCAATGGCGTCCACGCAGGAATCCAGCAGCTCGCGGTCATGGCTGACAATAAGGGCCGCCCCTGCGAATCGGCGGAGCCAGTCCTCCAGCCATAGCGTGGCCTCAAGGTCCAGGTGGTTGGTCGGTTCATCCAGCAGGAGCAGGTCGGGTTCAAGGAACAGTGCCGTGGCCAGCGAGACGCGCATGCGCCACCCCCCCGACAAGTCCGAGACAGGGCGCAGTTGGGCAGCAGCGCTAAAGCCCAGCCCCGCCAGAACGGCCCCCGCGCGCGCAGGGGCGCTGTCGGCCCCTATGGCGCGCAGGCGCTCGTGTATTTCGCCCAGCCGCATGGGGTCCGTGGCCTGCTCGGCCTCGGCCAGCAGGGTTGTACGCTCCACATCCCCCGCCAGAACGGTGTCCAGCAGATTGGCTCCGTCCGCGGGTGCCTCCTGCTTGACGCGGGCCATGCGCGCGCGGGCCGACAGGCGGATTTCCCCCCCATCGGGGGCAATGTCGCCCGCAATGGCGGCCAGCAGGGTGGACTTGCCAGCACCATTGCGCCCGACCAGCCCAACCTTGCGGCCAGGGTCTATGGAAAGGCTCGCCTGGTCCAGCAGGACGCGGCCAGCCATACGCAGGCTCAGGTTGGAAATGACAAGCAGGCTCAAGGCAACTCTCGTTTCTTCTGGAATTATGGATTACATTCTGCTGTGGTACCTACCAGCCAGCGCCGATATGCTCTAGATGGAAACGCTGAACGTCCGCCTGACCAGGGTGGATATCCGCGTTTACACCCAAGGAGGGCCTTATGGCTAAAGAACGTACTCTGTCCATTATCAAGCCGGATGCAACCCGTCGTAACCTGACCGGCAAGATCAACGCCGTGTTTGAAGATGCGGGCCTGAGCATTGTCGCCCAGAAGCGCGTGCAGCTTTCCCATGCTGTGGCTGGCGCTTTTTACGCGGTTCATAAGGAACGCCCCTTTTATAACGACCTGGTGTCCTTCATGATCTCCGGCCCGGTTGTGGTGCAGGTGCTCGAAGGCGAAAACGCTGTCGCCAAGAACCGCGAAGTCATGGGTGCTACCGACCCCAAGAAGGCCGATCCCCAGACCATTCGCGCCCAGTTTGCCGAAAGCATTGAAGCCAATTCCGTGCATGGCTCCGACAGTGCCGAAAATGCCGCCAACGAAATCCGCTTCTTCTTCGCAGAAACGGAAATTCTGCCCTAATTCTGGCAGATCACACCCCGGCGTTGTGCCTTGCGCATACGTCGGGGCCGCCACAATGGTGGCAAACCGCCAAGCCAGACGTCTTGCGCATGGGAGATACCCGGCAGCAAGGTAGGGCAAGACCACAGCATTTCTTATATAAACATATCCTATGCTCCAGCGTTATGGGCAAAGTGGGATGCCGTTCGCGTTCCCGGCCCGTAGTAGGCAGAAAGGAATGTTATGAAAGTTCTGGCGGTTCATCCCAGCGCCCTGATGTACACCAAGGTTTTCCTGCGGCTGGAGCCGTTGGGCATGGAACTGGTGGCCGGTGCTGCGCGGAACGCCGGACATGACGTGCGCATTATCGACCTTCAGGCCGAAACACACGAGGACTACTGGAAGCTGGTTGAGGAATTTCAGCCAGACGCAGTGTGCTACTCCGGCAGCTACCTGGCCAATGTGCCCGAAATTCTCGATCTGTGCCGCGAAACGCGGTATCGCTTCCCGCTGGTGTTCCAGTTTATCGGCGGCCACTCGGTTTCGTTCATCGCCAAGGATGTGCTTGATCTTTCCGAAGGGACGGTCAACTGCATTCTCAAGGGCGAGGGCGATGCCACGGTCGGCCTGTTGCTGGATGCGGTGCAGAACGGCACGGATATTCTGGAGGTGCCCGGCACCGTAACGCTGGACGGCGAAGGCCCGCCCCCCATCTTTGTCAAATCCCTGGATGAGGTGCGCCCCGCGCGCGACCTGCTGCGCCACCGCAACAAGTACTTTATTGGCACGCTGGACCCCGCCGCCTCCATTGAGTTCGCCCGTGGCTGCCCATGGGACTGCACCTTCTGCTCGGCATGGACCTTTTATGGCCGCTCCTACCGTACCGCCAGCCCGGAGGTGATTGCCGATGAGCTGGAGGAAATCAAGGAACCCGGCATCTTTATCGTGGATGACGTGGCCTTTGTGCACGAAGAGCACGGCATGGCCATTGCCAGGGAAATTAAAAAGCGGGGCATCAAAAAGGAATATTACCTTGAAACCCGCGCCGACGTGCTGCTGCGCAACAAGGAAGTATTCAAGGTCTGGAGCGAAATCGGCCTGTCCTACATCTTTATCGGCCTGGAAGCGGTGGATGAGGAAGGGCTCAAGCAGTTCCGCAAGCGTGTCTCGCTCGACAAGAACTTCGAGGCACTGGAATATGCCCGCTCGCTGGGGCTGATCGTGGCCATCAACATTATTGCCGACCCGTCATGGGACCGCGCGCGGTTTGAGGCGGTGCGCCAGTGGTGCCTGGAAATCCCGGATATTGTGAATATTTCCGTCACCACCCCTTATCCGGGGACGGAAATCTGGCACAAGGAGGCGCGCCGCCTGACCACGCGCGACTACCGCCTGTTCGACATCCAACACGCAGTGCTCCCCACGACACTGCCCCTGCCCGAGTTTTATGAGGAACTGGTCAAGACCCAGCAGGTGCTCAACACCAAGCACATGGGCTGGCAGGCGCTCAAGGATACGGCGGGTATTGCGGTCAACCTGCTCAGGAATGGCCAGACCAACTTTGTAAAAATGCTGTGGAAGTTCAACTCGGTGTTCAACCCCGACTTGCAGCTTGCCGACCACCAGCGCCCGGCACGCTACCTTATGCCCGTGCAGCCCGATGTGGTGGACAAGATCGACCGCAACGACCTGTATGTGCATGGCCCAGGTGGGCGCAAGACCCGCGCTCTGGATGATGAAACCGAAACCTTCGTGGACAAGACCCGCATGGGCGAGGAGGCCTAACCTCCTCCCTGCGGCGCCAGGAATGGGTTATGCCTGCTGCTGGAACCGGGGCGGTGGGCCAAAGGCAAAAGCCTGCGGGGTATAGGTTTCCACCACCAGGCTGAAGGGTGTGCCCGCATGGGTGCGTAAAAGCGCCATGTGCCGGAACAGGTGGGGGGGCAGGGCCAGCGGCTGGGTGTTTGCCGTGTCCTGTGCGGGCTGGGGGTGCATTTCCCACAGCTCTGGCAGGGGCGACCACAGGGTTTCACGCCGGATAAGCTGGCGGGTGAACCCAAGGGGGGAGACAACGCGGCCAAAGGGTGTGTCGGTCTGTTCCAGCGTTTCGGTCATGGGGCTGGTCAGGCGTGCGGGCACAAACCAGTTTTCCGCTTCCGAATAAACGCGGTTGTGCCCCACCAGGCGGATCTTGCGGTAGCGCAGGGCCTGCCCGCTTTGGGAGGTGGGTATGTCCAGCGCACCCAGAAGGTCCGGGGGGCAGGGGCGATGCGCCTGCGTTTCGCGCTCGGCCCGCAGGGTTTCCTGCCCGTCCAGCAGTCCGTGCTCGCGCAGCCAGTGCTCCAGTGTGTGCGTGGCGCTGCTTTCGGCCAGCAGGCGGTTTTCCATCTGGTTGATCAGGCTTGCCAGCATGAGCCGGTGCAAAAAGCTGTCCTGCCACGCCTGGATGGACGGCTTTGTGGCGGGTTGAGGGGGCGCTGGATTGGGCATGTGGGTCTTATATCATGCTTTGTGGCAGGTATGGGGTGCACATCACTGTTTCGCATCACGGCGGAGTTGCGTTATGGATGGAGCGGAATGGCCGTGTAAAAACGCCATATACGGAATTTGACAAAAAGGATGCAAACGTAATGAGCCAGACGACAGCAAGCTTTATGGTTGAAGGGATGACGTGTGACGGTTGCGTTTCTTCCGTAAAACGTGCGCTGGCCGCAATTGACGGCGTGGAAGGTACGGACGTTAATCTGGCCAATGGAGAGGTCAAGGTGACGTATGACCCCGCGCGCGTTGGCGTGTCCTCCTTGCGCGACGCCATGCGCGGTGCTGGCTACGAAGTGAGCTGAGCGGGTCTGGGCCGTGTCATGCAGCCAGCGGAACGGGGGCGTGACCTGCGCTCTCTGGTGGTGGGCTGTGCGGCATGGCAGCATGGATACACCGGGGCGACCGGTGGCAAAAAGCCGCTTGATGGGCAAACACAAAGGTAAGCTGGTCCGTGACGCAGAAAACAAATAGATTTGCTCTGGGGGTAATGGCGGCGGGTGGCCTGCTGCTGGGGGGGTGTTCGTCCGAGATCGGGAGGCTGCCCACGGATACGGATGTGTCCTGCCTGCGCAAGCAGATGGCGGAGCCAATGTTCCTCAGCTTCCCGCTGGCGGCCAATACATGCCAGCGCATGACCAATAACGGTTTTGTCC
>CALCDN010000275.1 GCA_937900755.1 uncultured Acetobacter sp.
ATCTACACAAGGAGTATCGTCGGCAGCGTCAGATGTGTATAAGAGACAGGCCACGATGCTGATGCGCCCAACCCGCATCTGCCCCGTGCCCCCAGCACGGGCCATGGCGTCATAATCCCAGTCCACATCCAAAAAGCGTTCGGGGGTTGCCGCAAAGCTTTCCAGCGTCTGGCAATTGCGTGTGTGCACGGTCACACCCTTGCCGGTTGCCACCACGCCAACAATGCGGTCCCCCGGCAGCGGGTGGCAGCAGGCGGCGTAATGCACGGCAACACCAGCCCCAAGCCCGACCAGCGGCACAGCCCCACCCGATGGGCGGCGCATGGTGGACGCGCCACGTGGTCGAGGCCCCGCCGTACCCAGCACGCCGGGCAGGCCCGCCAGCATGCGGGGCACACGCTGCACACGCCGCAGTTCGGGGTAGGCCGCATGCACCACATCCCGCGCATTCAGGTTGTTTGTGCCAACAGCTACGTACAGGTCCTGCAAGGAACTCTGCTTGAGCGCCTTGAGCGTGGTCTCCATGATTTTTTCGGAGCCATCCACGCCTTCCTGGCGGAAAGCCTTGGCCAATGCGGCCCGCCCGTTATCCAGCGAGACCTGGCGCTGCTGCTGGGCCACATAGCGGCGGATCCGCGCCCGCGCCTTGCCCGTAACAACAAACCGCTCCCACGAGGGTGAGGGAGCCCCCCCACGGGCGGTCATGATTTCGACCTGATCGCCATTTTCCAGCTCATGCCGCAGCGGCATGAGACGACCGTTTACCTTGGCTCCAACGCAGGTATCGCCAATCTGGCTATGCACCGCGTAGGCAAAGTCAACCGGCGTGGCGCCACGGGGGAGCGAGATAAGCTGGCCTTTGGGCGAAAAGCAGAAAACCTGATCCTGATACAGTTCAAGCTTGGTGTTTTCCAAAAACTCATCGGGGGCGGATGAGGCTTCCAGAATTTCCAGCAGGTCCTGCACCCAGCGCGGACGGCGTGCGCTCCCGTTGCCATCCTCTTCCGAGCTGGCGCCGCCTTCCTTGTAAACCCAGTGTGCCGCCACCCCGTTTTCGGCCACGTCATGCATGGCCTGTGTGCGGATCTGCACCTCAATCTTCTGGTTCCGTGGCGAGCGCAGGGTCACCCCTGTATGCAGGCTCTGGTAGCCGTTGGCCTTGGGGGTGGAGATGTAGTCCTTGAACCGCCCCGCAATCATGGGGTAGGCCGCATGCACCGCCCCCAGCGCCATGTAA
This sequence comes from uncultured Acetobacter sp., assembly GCA_937900755.1. Taxonomy (GTDB): domain Bacteria; phylum Pseudomonadota; class Alphaproteobacteria; order Acetobacterales; family Acetobacteraceae; genus Acetobacter. Next base: position 1,238 of record CALCDN010000275.1, read on the forward strand.
CAGTCCTCGCGCGTGTCCACGATCATGCGAAAGGCCATGATATCGGACAACTGCTCGAACGCCACGTTCCGGCGCTGCATTTTTTCCCAGATGGAATAGGGGGATTTCTCCCGCCCCGAAACCTGGGCGTCCTTCAGCCCCGCCTCGTGGCACAGGCGCAGCAGTTCGCGCCGTACGTCCTCAATAACATCCGCCCCCTGCCCGCGCAGGTAGTTCAGGCGCGTGCGGATGGTGGTGTCGGCCTCGGGCTCAAGCTGCGCGAAGGACAGGTTCTGGAGTTCGGTCTTGACCCGGTCCATACCGATGCGCTCGGCCAGCGGCGCGTAGATATCGAGCGTTTCACGCGCGATGCGCTGCCTGCGGTCCTGCCGCTCCACAAAATGGAGGGTGCGCATGTTGTGCAGGCGGTCCGCCAGCTTGACCAGAAGGACACGGATGTCCTTGGACATGGCCAGCACAAGCTTGCGGAAGTTTTCCGCCTGCTTGGTACGGTCAGACTGAAGCTCAAGCCGTGTCAGCTTGGTCACCCCATCCACCAGATCGGCCACGACCGGGCCAAAATCGGTTTTCAGGGTGTCATACGTAACACCGGTATCTTCTATGGTATCGTGGAGCAGGGCCGTGCAGATGGACTGCACATCCAGCCTGAAGCGCGCCAGAATCATGGCGACGGCCAAAGGGTGGGTTATGTAGGGGTCGCCGTTGTCACGCATCTGGCCCTGATGCGCCTTGCAGGCCACATCAAACGCCCGACGAATGGAGAGCACATCCGCCTGGGGCGCGTAGCTGAGCACCTTGGCGACCAGCCTCTCGCAACCAATCTCCTCCACCCGGCCCAGGGGGAACGCGGGGGGAGCAGACACCTCAACCGGGGCACCCCCTTCCCGTTGCGAGGAAGAGGTGTGAACGGGAATATTGCCGCCCGGCTGTTGGTCCACGCGCTCTTTACCGCCGCGCGCGACCGGTCAGCGCCGCCTCGATGGCGCGCACGTCATCAGCCGCTTCTTCTTCGGCGGAGACTTCCTGCAGACCGAAAATGTTCTGTTCGGTCGGCACAAGGTCCTGCACTTCCTCTTCCACGGGCTCGGGCTCGGGCTCACGCGCCTGAGAACGGATCAGGTCGTTCCGCAGGGCGGGAAGGTGTACGGTTTCATCCGCGATTTCACGCAGGGCAACGACGGGGTTCTTGTCGTTGTCGCGGTCAATGGTCAGCTCCTCGCCACGGGAGATGTTGCGGGCGCGCTGCGCGGCGTACACCACCAGTTCAAAGCGGTTTGGAACCTTTTCAACGCAGTCTTCGACGGTGACGCGGGCCATTACGAAGAGCCTCCAGACAGTTCAGCACAAGAAAAAGATAAAAAAGACAGAAAGGGCATCTTACCGCATCCACCCCGAGCAGGAAAGGCTTATTACCCGATCACCCGGATTTCCTGCCCCTGCACGGCCGCGCGCATCTGTTCCATGGTGTGCCTGGTCAGCGGATGCACCCATGCGGGCTGCACATCCTGCAAGGGGTATAGCACAAAAGCACGCTCGTGCGCACGGGGGTGCGGAAGGACCAGCCGGTGCGTGCCCAGGCAGAGCCCCCCCATGTCTATGATGTCCAGATCAAGCGTGCGCGCGGCATTGGGCACGGAACGCACGCGACCCTGATGCGTTTCTATGGCCTGAAGATGGTCCAGCAACACCAGAGGAGGCAGACTCGTCACACCCCGCACAACCCCATTCACGTAAGAGGGCTGTCCCGATGGCGGCACAGGCGTACTCTCATACCAGCGGGAAACGGCCTCGATGGTCAAACCCGGCACACTGCGCAGGGCCTGCACGGCCTGTTCACACGTTTTTAGTGCCGATTGCCCCCCAAGAGGGAGATTTGCACCTATTGCTATCAGGACCGATCTGGTATGATTTTGGTCTTCCGCCATGTAACGCCTCACGCCTGAGTGGAATATCTTGTTTTGGACACAATTGGGGCTTCTTTTATAAGAGCGCCCTGCAAACAAACAGCCAGAGGGGCTTCCATTACGAACCGCATGAGAAAAATTTCATTTCCACATAATCGAAACCCAAAAGAAACAACTTTAAATTTATTTAGAGGACTAAAATCATGAACCTGAAAAAAGATGAAAAAACCTGCCTTTTCATTGACGGATCAAGCCTTTACTCAACATCCCGCAGCCTGGGTTTTGACGTGGACTACAAAAAGCTGCTCGAGTTTTTTGCCGCAAAGACACATGTGATCCGCGCATATTATTATGCCGCCATTCTAGACACAGAGGACTACTCCCCCCTCAAACCATTGACCGACTGGCTGTCCTATAACGGTTATTTCCTGGTGACCAAGCCCGCGCGTGAATTTACGGATTCAACCGGTAAACGCCGCGTCAAAGGCAACATGGACATCGAAATCGCGGTGGACATGATGGAAATGGCCCCCCATATCGACCACGCCATCCTGTTCAGCGGTGATTCAGATTTCCGCCGGGTGGTGGAAGCCGTGCAGCGGCAGGGCACACGGGTGTCCGTTGCGTCCTCCATGCGCTCCTCCCCCCCGCTGATCGGCGATGACCTGCGCAGGCAGGCCGACCAGTTCCTTGAACTGGCGTCCCTGGGTGCCAACTTCACCCGCCGCCAGACCGAACCCAACCGCCCGCGCGCCAACAACCCCGCGCCAGTCCGCCATCCGGCCGACCAGATGAGTGAACCCGAGGATGACCCGCTAAGCTGAGGGGAATATGACAAGACGGATTTTTGCTCTTTACCCTAGAACGTATCTGTTCCTCACACGTTTGGCCCAACATGAACCCCGTGCAGGCCATGCGCCTGCCGAGCGCCAAACGTAAAGGTTTTCTGGAGTTAACCGATGCCCACATGTTCCGAAGCCAGAAGCAACCTGCTTTCTCTCCTGCGTGGTGTTGAACACTTCAACACCGAAATTTTCCCCGCGAAGGAAGCCCTGTTTGCCAGTCTGGCCAAAGGGCAGGCTCCCGGCGCGCTGTTCATCGCCTGCGCCGACAGCCGCATCAACCCCAACCTGATTACCCAGACAGAACCGGGCGACCTGTTCATTCTGCGCAACATTGGCAACCTTGTTCCCGCGTACGGGGAAATGCTGGGCGGCGTGTCCTCCGCCATCGAATATGCGGTCATGGGTCTTGGGGTGTCCTCCATCATTGTCTGCGGTCATTCCGACTGTGGCGCCATGAAGGCCCTGCTCGAACCTGAAAAGAACGGCCTGGACAAAATGCCCACGGTCCGTAGCTGGCTGCGCAATGCGGAGGCCGCACGGGCGGCAACCCTGAACACTTTCCGCTCCGATGATGCAGGCCCCGCAACCGTGCGCTGCCTGGCCGAACAGAATGTGCTGCTCCAGCTGGCACACCTGCGCACCCACCCCGCGGTTGCCGCAGGGCTGGCGCGCAACACGCTGTTTCTGCAAGGATGGTTTTACGATATTGGCACGGGGGAAGTCTCTGTGCTCGATGAGCAGACCCGCACGAGTGTTCCAATCAGTGGCGTTATTGAACAGATGCAAAAACAGGCCGAGCAGGAAACTGCATAACCCCTCCGGCTTTTGTCTGCCGGTGCTCCGCCTGGGCCTTGTGGCCCTGCTGGGCACCGGTTTTTTTTGGCCCGGCGCAAGCCCGGGCAATGCCGCCTCCCCTGTGCACACCTTGAAAATAAGCACATGGAACATGGATTGGCTTTTGGATGAGCAGGCGCAAAACGCGCCCGATGTGCCATCCGATATTCCCCACAGAACAACAGATGACTTTACCGCGTTAGCGACATACGCCCAGCGCCTGCGCCCGGACCTGATCGGTTTGCAGGAGGTGGGGAATACGGCCACACTGGCGCGCCTGTTTAGCGCACAGGACTACCAGCTGTTCGTGTCCAATGATGATAGTCCACAGCACACGGCATTTGCCGCGCGGCGCGGCCTGAGCATACAGCGCAACCCCGACGTAACCGCCCTGGCACTCAACGCCACAACAACGCGGCACCGCCTGCGCAGCGGGTTGGATATAAGCTTGCATGCGGGGAGCACGGACCTGCGAATTCTGGTTGTGCACCTTAAAACTGGCTGCTGGGATAACCCAGTATCGGAAACCCGTTACGCATGCCCCGTGTTGTTCCAGCAATTCCGCGCCTTGCGGGACTGGCTGGAACAAAGAGCAAAAAGCGCAGAACCCTTTGCCATTATAGGCGATTTCAACCGCCGCATGACGCTAGCAGACCCGCTGTTCCTGCGCCTGAACGAGGTTACCCCGCTGGCTCTGGTAGCCGCCGGGCAGGCAAGCCCCTGCCTGAATGGCAGTTATTTTATTGACCATATCCTGTTAGGCGGCGGCGCTCAAAAATGGGAGGACCCCAACTCCCTGCGGGTCATGACCATTCCACAAGATGGAACACGAACCCTGAGTGATCATTGCCCTGTTTCCGTAATATTGCATTTGCCGCCGACACCATAAAAAAAGCCGCTACGAGAACCGTAGCGGCTTTTTTGGAAACATCTGGCCCGATCAGGCGTGTGCGCCTGGCCGGTGCGAAGAACCCGGACGGCCACCCGAGCGGCGCGGCGGGCCACCACGGCCACCACCACCGTTGCCGCCACCGCCACCATTA
>CALCDN010000276.1 GCA_937900755.1 uncultured Acetobacter sp.
ATCTACACAAGGAGTATCGTCGGCAGCGTCAGATGTGTATAAGAGACAGGACAACCGCTACTGGAGCCCTGCGTGTTTTTCCAACACGGGAAAAACTGATAACCGGACTTGCGGACTGGCTGCTTGAGCGCAGCCTTGCCAAAGCGGCACAAGCGCCTTTCCGGCTGGTGCTGAGCGGTGGCTCCACGCCCCAGCACCTGTACGCCCTTATGGCCAGCGCCCCTTATGTGGCGCGTTTTCCGTGGCATAATATGCAGTTTTTCATTGGGGATGACCGGTTTGTCCCCCATGACCATGCGGACAGCAATTTTGGCATGATGCAGCGCCTGCTGTTTTCCAAGGCACCCATTCCCTCCGCCAATATTTTTCCCATGCCAGATCATGGTCCTGCGGACGAGGCGGCCAGAACCTACGAGCGCACGCTCAAAAACCTTTATGGCGCGGACAGGTTCACACCCGAGCGGCCTTTGTTTGATGTCCAACTGCTGGGTATTGGCGCGGACGGGCACACGGCATCGCTCTTCCCCGGCCAGCCTGTGCTGCGCAACCATACGGCATGGGTTGCCACCTGCGTGCCACCTGCCGCCCCCCATACCCGCCTGACGCTCACCTACCCGGCCATCCATGCCAGCCAGCATGTTGTTTTTCTGGTGGAAGGCGCCGCCAAACAGGATATTCTGGCCCGCATACGCGCAGGCGACCCTGCATGCCCGGCCAGCGCGGTGACCGCGCAGGGCGATCTGACATGGTTTGCAGACCAGGCCGCCGCCCCATTGAACCAACACGAACAGGAACAAACAGACTGATGACCGCCACCCCGCCCGACCCCGCAGCAGCCTTCAAGCAGCAATCCGCCATCAAGGCCGCATCCCTTGTGCAGACCGGCATGGCCGTGGGCCTTGGCACCGGCTCCACCGCCAAGTTTGTCGTGGCCGAACTTGGCCGCCGCATCCGTGAGGAAGGGCTGCGCATGACGGCTATTCCCACCTCCGTCGTGACCGAAAAACAGGCCCGCGAAGAGGGAATTCCCCTGACCACCTTTGGCCAGCAGCCCGAGCTGGATATTGCCATAGACGGCGCGGACGAGATTGAACCCAAGACCCTGAACCTGATCAAGGGGCTGGGTGGCGCGCTCTTGTGGGAAAAAATCGTGGCCTCGGCCGCGGCCCGGTTTGTGGTGGTGGCGGATGCCAGCAAATACGTGGACCATCTGGGCATGCACTGCCCGCTCCCCGTGGAAGTCATTCCTTTTGGATGGGAAAATGCCGCGCGCAGGCTGGGGCATCTGGGAGCACAGGTCACGCCGCGCCGCATGCGCGATGGGTCTTTTTTCCTCACGGATGAAAAAAACCTGATTATGGACTGTGTTTTCCCCGCCATCATGGAACCGGAAGAACTGAGCCACGCCCTGTACAACATTGTTGGCGTGGTGGAGCACGGCCTGTTCCTGCACATGGCAACCCAGACCATTACCGCAGGCCCCGAAGGTATTCGCATCCTCACGCCCCAGGGGAGCTAGGCATGTCCTTGAACAGTTCGGCTTTTCCACCGGGGCATGTGCTCCCCGCACAGCCTGCGGCACATGGCATTGGCAAGCGCCTTGTTGTGGTCATGGGCGTGTGCGGCTCCGGCAAGACCACCATTGCCGAAGGACTGCATAACGAACTGGGCTGGCCATGGCTGGATGCGGACACCCTGCATGACGAGGACAATATTGCCAAAATGCGTGCCGGCATCCCCCTGACCGACAGGGACCGCAAGGCATGGCTGGAGCGGTGCCATGCATGGCTCCAGGCCTGTGCCGCGCGCAACACGGGAGGGATTCTCGCCTGTTCGGCCCTCAAGCGCGCCTACCGCAATACGCTGTGCGCGCAGGGGCTGGCCGTGCAGTTCGTTTATTTACATGCGGACGAAAACACGTTGCAGGCACGGCTGAACGCGCGCACAGGGCATTTCATGCCCCCCGGCCAGTTGCCCAACCAGCTGGACACGCTCGAACCCCCACACCCTGACGAGACCGCATGGTCGTTCCTGACCCTGCACCAGCCTGCGGAACTGATTGCCCAGATCATGGGGCTGCTCAAAGCCAGAACACACTGAAAGACAGGTCCGTTATGGGGCATAATTACGCCAAACCGCTCACGTCCGGCCAAAAGATGGACCATCTGTTAGGCCGTATCCCCCCATCATGGCATGTCGCGGTGGTGCGGCAGGCGGGCGAGGCTCTGTGGCGCGCCCTTACCCATGCCCCCGGTCAGGACGGCGTGTGGAGCGACCCACACCCCGACCCGGCCGATGCGCTGGAAGAAAGCTGGCGCCGCAACCGCACCGTCATGGTCTGACCCGCATGTTCCCCCGTGCTGGCCGCAGCACATGCACGCCCAAGCCCGATCATGCGGTGGGTTTGCCACAATCCCTGCCACGGCCCGGCCTGTTATAGGGCTGCCCGGTCAAGGGGTTCATGCGTGTCGCGCGTGCCGGACGGGGCGTTTTATCGGGCACAACATACGCATCCAGCCCCTCCGCCCGCCGCGCAAGCGCAAAACGCCGCGCGTGCGATAGCTGGGCTGCGTGGTACAGCACCTTGCCACCCACCATAACACTATGCCTGCGCACTCCCTGCCCCCTATACAATGGCCCCAGCCGCGCCGCCACGCATCTTCCCCGCTCATGCGGCTTGCAAGCCCTCTGTCCATATTTTACTGTCTATGAAATTAGGATGAACGCATGACCCTCCATCGCCCCCATCATTCCGGCCTGCGGCACTTTGTGGCGGGTGTGGCCGCAAGCCTTTTCCTGTGTGCTCCGTTGTACGCTCAGGCGCGCCTTGTAACGGATATGAGTGGCGCGACTGTCGAGATCAAGGACGATACGCCCCCCATTGCGGACCTGTGGTATGCCCACAACGAAATAAGCGTGATGCTGGGCGCAGCCCCACGCATACGGATAACTGCGGAAAACGCTGCGGATAACCCGTGGCTTTTTAAAATTTCGCCCGTTCTTTACATGGCGCATCTGGGGGTCAAACCCAACACGGCGAGTGCTGAATACCTGCTGGCCAACAAAATTGGCCTGGTGTTCGTGCCCTCGGCTGCCAGGGCGCAGGAACTCAGGAGCGCGGGGGTGGCGGCCCTTGCCTCCGAATATATGAGCATGCCGGACATGCTGGCCTCGCTGGACATGAGTGCTGAGGCCATTGGCACGCTCGAGGCCCACAACACCGCCAAACGCTACCGGCAGGAAATGGAGCGGGTGCTGGAGTTGCTCAAGTTCCGCACGGCCCAGATCAATGATACCGAGCGCCCGCGCGTGCTCCATATTTCCCGGCTTTCTCCCCTTCAGGTCGATGGTGAAAAAACCCTGATCGATGCCTGGATTCAAGCTGCTGGCGGCACCAACGCGGCCATGATCGTGGGGAACCACAGACCCGTCAGCTTCGAGCAGGTCGCGGTGTGGAACCCCGATGTGATTATTGTGGACCCCTCCGCCGGGGACCTGTCCGAATCCTCGCCCCTGCGCACGCTCAACGCGTTCAAGCAAAAAAAGATGTGGGTTAACCCCAGGGGTGTTTTTACGTGGGACCGATACGGCTGCGAGGTCCTGCTGCAAGTCCAGTGGGCGGCCAAAATACTCCACCCCACCTTGTTCGCGGACCTGGACCTGCGGACCGCCGTGCGTAATTTCTACAACATTTTCTTCCATTATCATCTGAGCGAGGATGATATCTCGCGTATTCTGGCCGCCCAGCCCCCAGCGCCTTAACCCCGCGCAAAAGCAGCCTCCACCATAAGGAGTATGACATTCATACAACTTATTGGACGGCCTGCCCCCATGCTGTTATGCCATGAACCATGACAGCACTGCTGGAACACCTGCGCACCCATAAGACACCAGCCCGGTGGCTTGCGGCCTTGCGGGCTCTGGTACGCACGGATTCGATCTGGCTGATTGTGCTGGCTTCCATAACCGGCGTGCTGGCCGGGCTTGCCGTAAGCCTGATTACCTTTACCACCCTGCTGGCCCACAACATGCTTGCCCCAGGCTACAAGCGCCTGTCCGGGCTGGAGCATGTAGCCCCATGGCGCGCCCTGCTGGTACCCGCCACCGGCGGGCTGCTTTTGGGCCTGTGGCACTATTATTTGCAACGCCACAACCGCCACCGGCCAGTTGACCCGATCGAGGCCAACGCCCTGCATGGCGGTCGCATGTCCCTGCGGGACAGTCTGGTGGTCACGGGGCAGACCATCCTGTCCAACGGATGCGGGATTTCCCTTGGGCTGGAGGCCGGGTTCAGCCAGATTGGCGCGGCCTTTGGCTCACGCATCGGGCGTAACCTGCGCATGCACCGGGCCGATGTACGCCTGCTTGTGGGGTGTGGCGCCGCAGGCGCTATTGGCGCGGCCTTTGACGCACCTCTGGCCGGAGCCTTTTATGCGTTTGAGCTGATTATCGGCTCCTATGCCTTTCCCCTTCTGGCCCCGGTTGCCTGCGCCTCCCTGTGTGCGCTGGCTGTTGTGCACCTGCTGGGGGAAAGCCTGCCCGCCATCACCATGACCATTCCCCAGAGCGTACCCTTGCTGGCCTACCCGCTGCTGGCGGTGCTGGGGGGTATTTCCGCCCTGATCGGTGTAGCGCTCATGAAAAGTGCCGCCTACGCGGAACGGTTTTTCGCCATGTGCATCAAGCCCCTGTGGCTGCGCCCCATGGTGGGCGGGCTGCTCGTGGGCGGGCTGGCCATTGTCTCGCCCACCGTTCTGTCCTCCGGCCATATTGCCATGCGGGCGGGGCTGGTCAGCCCGCCCCTGTTCTGGGCCGCATTGGGGCTGCTGCTGCTCAAGGCGGCGGCCTCCACCGTGTCCATCGGCTCGGGGTTCCGGGGGGGGCTGTTCTTTGCATCCCTTTATCTGGGGGTTCTGCGCGGGGCAGCCTTTGCCAGCGTGGTCGCGCCCATTATGGACCTGCCCCTGGCGCTTTGCACGGTCGCGGGCATGTGCGCACTGGCCACCGCCATTATTGGCGGCCCACTGACCATGATCCTGCTCACACTGGAGACCACCCATAGCGCCAACCTGACCGCCGCCGTAGCCCTGACCGCTCTTGTCGCCTCCTTTACGGTCAAGCGTATCTTTGGGTACTCCTTCGCCACATGGCGCTTTCACCTGCGCGGCGAAAACATCCGCTCGGGCGTGGACGTGGGATGGATGCGCACATTGACCGTAGGCCGCATGATGCGCACGGAACTGGACATCCTGCCCGCCAGCACAACGGTCGGGTCCGCCCGCATGACCTTTGTCGGGCGCATGCCCCGTTACATTGTGCTGCACGATAGCCAGAACCATTACGCCGGGCTGCTGGAAAGCAATCTGATCCAGTCCATTACAATAGCCCCCGACCAGCCCCTGTCCGCCCTGGTGGACAATGACAAAGAGGTGCTCGCCCCGGATTTTTCAATCGGGCATGCCGTGGCGGCCTTTGAACGCACAACCCGCCCGGCACTGGCCGTAACGGACAGGGAAGGCCGTGTGCTGGGTATTCTGAGCGAGCGTTACGTGCTGCGCCGCTACGCCGAGGAACTCGAGCGCACCCGCCGTGAACTGGCCGGGGAAAAACACGGCAAGTAAACCCTGCCCGCGCCAGCCCGCCAGCCTGCCCGACCGACTGGACCGGCTGCCACGTAGCACGGACGTGATCGCACGCCCCCTTTTACCGCGCCAGCCCACACGCCATAGTCAGGCTCTCTGTTTTTCTTCCAATCCGGCGGTGTGCCATGCCTGCTGCATCTGTTGTTCCCTCCTCCATGCAAGCCATATGCTTTACCGAACCCGGTGGCCCGGAAGTTCTGCACCTTGAAACCTTGCAGG
>CALCDN010000277.1 GCA_937900755.1 uncultured Acetobacter sp.
GGCGGCAAGAGGGGCCGGCCGGCCGGTTAGTGCCCGTCGTCGACCTTCAGAACCGGGGCCAGTTGCTCGGCCAGAACAATATCCGCCTCCTTGTCCACGTCCACGGCGGCGCGTCCGTCCGAGAGGGGGAGCAGTTCGGCGCGTGCGCTGGTCAGGGCATGGATGCGCGCATACAGCGCCTGTGTGGATAGCCGCCCCATAAGCGCACGGAGCAGAATGCCCAGACCCAGTGTCCAGGCGACCCGCAGGGGGTGCTTGCGGTTTTTTTCCACCGTGCGCCACAACTCAGCCACCCGGGCTGAAACCGGGGTTTTGAAGTAAAACAGGTTGCAGCCAGAAAAAACCATGTCCGTCAGGCGGATATAGGTGCGCCTGGTCTGGGGCACGCTGCGCTGGATGGCGTCCTGGGTGGCTACGCCCACGGCTATGTCGGTCTGGGCCGCGCAATTGTGGAGCAGCTCTTCCACCCATTGTGGCTGAAGCAGGGCATTGTCGGCCGTGGTCACCAGCAGGGGAGTGCCAAAGCGTTCAAGGCCGTCCAGCACGCTCGCACTGGGGCCTTCCGGGCGGGAGGGTACTACCAGCACATCGGCAGGCAGGAGCCCGGCCAGAACGGCCGGGTCTTCCAGGCAGACCACGATGCGGCCAATGGCTGGCACGGCTCGCAGGGCATTGACCACCCGCACAACCATGGGCACGCCATCAATAGGCAGGAGCGCTTTGTGCGAAACGCCCCCGGCTATGGCAACAGGGTCTGGCTTGCCGGGTCGTGTTCCGGCAAGTACCAGCGCGGTCATGGCGGGTGGAGTGGTCATGCGGCGCGTTTCTGGTCTGGGCGGGCGCCATCGGGCCGGTCACGCGGTGGCGCGCCGGTGCGCTCCATAACCCAGGGGTAACGTGCGGCCTCGTCAACATCATAACCCAGGTTGAACACGGTCGGGCTGCGGGGGCGGGCTTTGGCGTCCACGTAGTAAGTGCCAAGAATCCGGTCCACCACAAAGCTGGTAATGCCGAAATTACCATCTTCATCATGGAAGTGGTGCAAGACGTGGCGGGCTTTCATGCGCTGGATCCAGGCTGAACGGGGCTTATAGTTCAGATGCTGGATGCAGTGGAAAAACTCATAGATGCAGGTAATGACAACGCCCGTGGCAAAGGCCGCGGCCGCGGTGCCCACGCCACCAATCAGGCACCCGATGGGCAGGGTGATAACGGCAATGGTGGGCAGGGTTGTTACCGGCGCGCCAAACAGGACGTCCAGAAGGTGCGGGTCCTGATGGTGGTCAAAATGGATGCGCTTCCACAAGGTGGCGGTCCATTTGATTTTGTACAGCAACCGCCCATGCAGGACGTAGCGGTGCAGCAGGTACCACACAACAGGGTAAACAAGCACGACGGCCAGCATGGCGCTGAGTGTTTTGGGCCAGCCCGCAAAAAAATGGGCAGAAACAAACGTGCTGGTAATGGCAAGGGCAAAGTACAGCAGAATGGTGGGATACGTCAGATAGGCGATCCACAGCTGCCGGAGATCCATCTTGCCCAGATCAAAACTGCGGCCAGTTTTGAGGGAAGGGTTGTTCAGAGTTCCGCTCATCGTGTTTCGTTCCTCAGAAGCACGGTCAGTGCTCCCAATGTAAAAATGATCAACGCGGGAACTGTTGCAACCGGAGGCGGGAGCAGACCGGCATTACCCATGGCCCGCAGCAGTCCCTGTACAACAATAAACAGCAGCCCGGTCCCCAGGCACCATACTGGCAACCAACTGCGTGTCCCCGTCCGTGGAGGGATATAGATTACTGGCATGGCGATCAACAGCAGAACCAGCAGGGATGCCGGGCGCAGGAACCGCTCCATAAGCCCGGCCTTGAGAAAGCCCGGACTGGAATCCGAGGGAAGCTGCCCGCGCAACATGCCAATAATCGTGGACGTGGAGAGTGGAGCATTACCTGAAGACAGACGAATAAAATCCGGTGGGAACAGAGTCGTCTTCCAGGGTATGTCCGTTCTGTGGGCCAGACGGTCCACTCTTTGGTCCTTGAGGTCGATGGCCAAGCCTTCCACATCGTACAGGGTCCAGCCGCTGGAGCCCGTGTAATGGGCTTTTTGCGCATGCAGGGTTTTGGTCAGCATGCCCTGGGCGTCGCGGATGTAAACATCAACCGTGCCCAGTATGTTGCCGCCATCGGCCACGTAGCCGATATGGGTCAGGTTTGTGCCATCATGGAACCAGAAGGAGTGCCCGTCCTCGGGGGTTGGGTCCGTACGATTCCACCATGCGGCCAGAGTCTGTTCGGTGCGGGGGATAATCTGGTCGTCCAGCACAACGCCTGCCAGCCCGAGTAGTAATGTTGCGGGCACAAGGCATTTGTACAGTCCAAGGGTGGACAGGCCCGCCGCGCGCAGAATGGCCATTTCACTGGCAAGGGTCATTTGCGTCAGCATCAGCAATGCGCCGATGAGCGTGCTCAGGGGTAGAGCGCCAGCCAGCAGGAATGGCAGGCGCATGCCTGCGTAATCGAGGATGCCCATAATGCCCAGGTGGCGTTGCAAAATGGGGGTTGTCTGCTCCAGCAGGGCCAGAATTTCCAGCAGGCTGACCAGAACGCAGCAGCAGAACAGCACGCGTACAAGCAGCGCTCCAGACAGGTAACGCAGCAGGACGTGGCGCGAGTTTGGGTGAGGCTTGCTCATGGTAAGGTTTTCTTTATGCCGACCGGGGCTGGGCCGGTTGTGTCCTGCGGGCGTGCCAGAGGCGGAATGTGCCGGAGCGGTAAAGAAGCAACGCTATGCACAGGGCGACAAAAACAAGGGCAGGTGCCCATATGATCAGCACTGACAGTTTTTTTGTCGCGACCATGCTGTGTCCGAATTGGAGGATATGGTCGAAGCTGACCATCAGGATAAACGCAATGGGCAGGCCGGCATTGTTGCGCTGGCGCTTGCGCGCCATGGCCAGGGCTGTTGCAAGGAGTGGAATAACGGGCAGCGTCAGGCTGCGGGCAAGGCGGAAGTGCAACTCCGACCACATGTGTGGCTGCGATATGCTGCCGTCATGGCGAATAAGGTTTCGGATCAGCTCTGGTGATGTCAGTTCGCGCTCATCCTCCCCCCGGCTCCTGAACGGGAGCGTCTGGGAGGCGTGGGTCAGGTAGCGGGTGGAATGTTCGAACATGGTCAGGCTTGGCAGTTTATCGCCCGAATCAGAGACGATAATACCGTCTTCCAGGTCGAGTTGAACGGTTCCACCATCTACTGCAATGCGGATATGGCCTTTGCGCGCGGTAATGTTGCGCTCCAGATTGTCCGATGTGTCGTGGATAAACACATTTCCCAGTTCTGACCCACTTTGGGTCACCTGCTCGGCAACAAGGGTCAGGTCGGAGGAGGGGCGGGCGAACATGCGCGGCTGAAGGCGCGGAGACCACCCTGTATGGCTGGCAAAATAAAACGCGGCCCGAAAATCGTACCGTGCATAGGGTTGGATAAAGCCATAAAGCAGAAAGGAAAGGGCGCCCAGAACCAGCCCCAGTTGAATATAGGGGCGGGTAATGCGCAACAGCGAGATCCCGCTGCTATTGGCTGCGTCAATTTCCTCATTCTGACTCATGCGGCGCATGACGGCAAAAACCGACACGCAAAGGGCCGCGGGTATGGCAAGCCCGAGGTAGTGCGGGAGCAGGGTGGTCAGCAGCTCGATAAAAGTGCCCAGATTGTTGTTACCCGCCGCCAGCAGGTTGAAAAGAACCAGAAGACGTTCAAGCAGAAGCGCTGTCATGACCACGGCAAGAGCAATGGCAAATGGCGGAATCACCTGACTGATCATGTAGCGGTCAAGCGTTGTGGGCATGGCCCACTTGGCAATGCGGCGGAAGATGGGCGCGTTCAGCATGAAAGGTGTCATACTGTTGTTTTCGGCAGTTGGCGATGCAGTGTGTAGGTCCTGGTGGCGTCACAGTCGTGCATGAAACCATCCGGGCCTAGTGCTCTGCGCTGCACATCAATCCGCCATGCGCCGGGTTGGACGGTAATGGCAATTCTGTTCCAGCCTGCCGCTTTTTCCGGGCTCTGCGCAATATGGGAGGCGGAGGTTGTGCCGATAACAGGCGTGTGGGTGCCCGGAATGGTGCACAGGCTCGCGCGGTGGGAGTGTCCATGCAGCACCAGTTCCGCCCCTTCCTGCCGCACTACGTCCTGAAGTGTGTTCAGGTCGGTCAGCCCCTTACGTTTGTCCACCAGCCTGGCAACTGGAGGGTGGTGTAGCAGCACAATGCGGCATAAACCAGCCTTGCCCAGATTTTTCAGCACATGGGCCAGGTGATCAAGCTGTTCCCGCCCGGCCCTGCCGGTTGCCATGAAGGGTGGGGATGGCACCGCGGTGTTGAGCCCCACAAGGGCCACATGGTCGCGGATCAGAACCGAAGGGGCCGTGCTGTTCTCGCCCAGGTGGAGCCAGGGTGCCCACAGGGCACGTTTTTCCGCGTTTTTTTCGCGGACCAGGGCCTCATGGTTGCCGGGGATGAGCAGGGTCAGGGGAAGGTTTTGTTCCTGCAACCAGCGTTGGGCCGCACGGAATTCCGAGAGAAGGCCCAGGTTGGTCATGTCCCCCGTAAGGGCCACAAGGTCTGGGCTGGACTGGCGGATATCGTGCATGACCTGCGCAAGTGGTGCCTGTGTGTGCAGGTGCTGGCGCCGGGTAAACCAGCTTATCAGGCTCAAGACACGCTTTACGCGCCATTCCCGCCATGTTGGCAGGGCGGCCAGGGGCAGGTGCGGGTCGGAAAAATGGGCGACAAGAACGCTGGCCAAGAAAATTAGGTCTCCAGTCCGGGGCGCTGCCAGCGTACAGTATGTGACAAGCGCGCTCTGGCTCTTTATACCACTGAGCCGAGCCGGGGCAAAAGCACCGACCTGCAACATGCACATTATAGAGTAACTGAGTGCCTGACCATCTAGCCGTTATTTATAATCCGTTCAGCAGGAAAAACCTGAAGAATGGGCCGGACTACCCTCAGAGTATTCAGGCCCTGCCCGATGTCCTGTTTTACGCACCGGGCACGCACGCCGCCTTGCAGGCTGTTGTGGACGATCTGCGCACACGCCCGCTGTCCTGCATTGTGGTGGATGGGGGGGATGGCACGGTGGGCAAGGTGCTCAGCGCCCTGCATGCATCCGGCTGGCCTCCGCAGGCATGGCCGCCGGTTGCGGTCATTCCATCGGGGAATACCAACCTGATCGCAGCGGATGTCGGGTATGGCAGGCGCGGGGTGGAAGCCCTGCGGTTTTTGCAGGCCGAGTTGCGTTCAGGGCAGGCCATGCTCAAGGTCAAGCAGCGGCGCCCGCTGGTTGTGCGGCGCACCGGGCATGACAGTGCACCAGTGCTCGGCTTTTTTGGTGGAATGGGCGCTTTTGGCCGCGGCATAGGCATTGCGCACCAGCCTGCCGTTCTCAAGCGCTACGCGCATGACATGGCTGTTGTGGCAACTTTGTTCATGACGGTCATGCAGCTTATGCTCCCCAGCCAGCGAGATGGCTGGCTGGCTGGCGCATCTGCCCGGCTGGACTATGATGGCAGGCCCAGTGCGGTGCATGAGCATTTTATGCTGCTCTGCACAGCCCTGAATACGCTGCCCTACGGGGTGTGGCCGTTCTGGCGCGCAGGTGGGGCTACGGGGAGTGGCATGCATTATCTGGACGTTGCGGCCTATCCGCCCTCTCTCCTACGGGCGGTCTGGACATTACTGCGCGGCAAGGCGCCGGAATGGCTACGCCGGACCCCCGCCTACCAGAGCGGCTCCGTTCAGGTGCTGGGCATGCGGACAACCGAAAGTTTCGTGCTGGACGGCGAAATTTTGGAACCGGGTGAGAGCGGGGATTTTACCATTCTGTCCGGCCCGGTTGTTTCTTTTCTCTATGCGTAGTGGCCGATAATCATGGATGAGACCGGGCAGGATATTCACAGGATGGCCATAGACCAGGTCACGCATGTGCTAGGGCGCGAAATGGCAATGCCCGTGGCGCCCGAGGTCGTGCGGTTTGTGGAGCAGATGCTGGGTTCGGTGCGGCCGCTGGGGGTTCTGTTTTACGGGTCGGGCCTGCGGAGTGGCATTGACGAAGACACGCTGCTTGATTTTTACATTATTGTCCGCAGGCAGTCGGACTGGCCACGTTCGAGGCTGGCATGCATGGCCAATGCCGTATTGCCACCCAATGTTGAATATTACGAATTGCGGGTGGCCGAGCGCGCCATGCGCGCCAAGGTTGCCATTCTTACGCTGGGGCAACTGCGTGCGCTTACGGGGTTTGCTACGCTGAACACTACGGTATGGGCGCGTTTTTCCCAGCCGGTCAGGCTTGTGTGGCAAAATAATGCACAGGCGGCGCAGGCCATAACGCAGTGCATCGTGCGCGCCAACGTAACGGCTGCCAGATGGGCTGCCTTGCTTGGGCCAGGCAAGGCCCCACCCACGGCGTTTTGGAACGCACTCTATGCGCGCACCTACAAGGCGGAACTGCGTGTTGAAAACGGGCGGCGGAGTGGTGGCATAGTGGATGCCAATCTGGAACGCTACGAACGCGTCCTGCTGCCCTGCTGGCAGGCGGCCGGTATAAAATTCGCGCGGGAGGGGGAGGATGTCGCCCCCGATATTTCCGCTGAACAGAAGGACAATGCCCAACGCCAATGGCGCTTGAGGGCGCGGCTGGGCCGACCGCTCAATATCCTGCGCCTGATCAAGGCGGTGTACACGTTCAGGGGGAGTGCCCGCTATGCCGCATGGAAAGTGCGGCGGCATAGCGGAATAGAAATTACCCTCAGCCCATTTGCCCAGAAACATCCGCTCCTGGCAGCACCGCCAGTGCTGTGGAAGCTCTGGCGGCAGGGGGCTTTCAGGCAGGGCTAGATCACGGCGGGTTACGCGGCTTCGGACTGCAACGGTACGCCACATGCCACAGCGGCCTGGCGGAAAATGGCAAGTGCCTGATCAATCTGCTCAGCCGTATGCGTTGCCATGACGGAGCAGCGCAGCAATGGGCGCGAATCCGGTGTGGCCGGGGGCAGGCTGAGGTTGACGTACACCCCAAGTTCCAAAAGCCGGTTCCACATGGGAATGGCCTGCTCAACCGTTTCCAGCGTAACAGCAATAACCGGGCTGACCCGCTTGCTGGCGTTAAGCCCCATGGCCATAAAGCCCGCATGCAGTTGGGCTGCGTTATCCATAAGCTGGCGGCGCAGTTCGGGCTGGGCAATCATGTCTTCAAGGGCCGCACCCGTTGCCGCGATCACTTCGGGGGGGAGGGAGGCCGTAAACATGTAGGGGCGGCAGTTGAGCCGCACCAGCTCCAGTTCGGGATGGTCGGATACGCAGTAGCCACCAACCGTACCCAGGCTCTTGGAGAAGGTGCCAACAATGAAGTCCACATCCGCTTCCACGCCTTCGGCCTCGGCCGCGCCACGTCCATGCTCACCCAGCACACCAAAGGAGT
>CALCDN010000278.1 GCA_937900755.1 uncultured Acetobacter sp.
GGACCACGCACTGGCATGGGCGCGGGCGGGGGAGCCTGTGGCCATTGCCACCGTAACCGGCACATGGGGCAGCTCCCCCCGGCCTGCGGGCAGCAGCATGGCCATGAGCGCGAACGGCGCGGTGGAAGGTTCTGTCAGCGGGGGGTGCGTTGAAACCGATGTAATGACCCACGCACAGGACATTATGGCCGGAAACCCCGCGCAAACGCTCGAATATGGCGTTAGCAGCGCGCGCGCGTGGGAGGTCGGGCTGGCCTGTGGCGGGCGGCTGGACGTGCAGGTCGAAGCCGTGAACTCCCCCGCCTGCCCCACCGGAACCCTGCCCCTTGCCCTGCTTGAACAGGTCTGCGCGTGCATGGCCAACCGGCAGGCCGCAACCCTGGCGCGCCTGCCAGATGGCGCGGGCCACGCCCTTGTTGTGCAAACCGAGCAGGGCAGCACTGTGCAATTTGGCGCCTGCCCGCCCGAAATTTGCAATGCTGCCCACGCCCGCATGCAGCACGGCCGCAGTGGCGCGGACGTGGACGCTTCGGGCCGGACATGGTTTGTGCAGCCGCTGGTGCCAGCCCCGCGCCTGCTTATTGTGGGGGCGGTCCATATTGCCCAGTCCCTTGCCCGCATGGCCAGCATGGTGGGGCTTGCCCCAATCGTGATCGACCCGCGCACGGCCCTGGCCACGGTCCAGCGTTTTCCAGGCCTTGTGCCGGGCCAGACCCTGCTGGCCGAATGGCCGGACGAAGCCATGCAGACACTGGGCATAGACCGCATGACCGCCATAGCCACCCTAACGCATGACGCCAAGCTGGATGACCCCACACTGGAGGAAGCCCTGCGCGGCCCCGCGTTCTATATAGGTGCGCTGGGGTCGCGCAAAACGCAGGCCAGCCGCATGGAGCGCCTGCGCGCGCTGGGCTTTACGGCGTCCGAACTGGCGCGCATACGCGGCCCCATCGGGCTGGCCATAGGAGCCGTGGGGGCGGAGGAAATCGCCCTGTCCATCCTGGCCGACATTGTTGCGGTGCGCAGGCAGGCCCCCCTGGCGCAGGCCCGTGGGTGGGCCTACCCCTGATGGCGGCGGAACTGGCAGGCACGCTGGCCATTGTGCTGGCGGCTGGCCGGTCCTCGCGCACGGGGGCGCAACACAAGCTGCTCGCCCCCGACGCCACGGGTTGCCCCATGCTGGCGCGCACCCTGCGCAACATCCTGCGCAGTGCCGCAGCCCATGTGCTGGTGCTGCTCCCGCCCGGCCGCCCCGAACTTGCCACCCTGGCCCATGCCGCGGCCCACACCCCGCCCGAGTGCTGCAAGCACCTGGACACACATGTGGTGGAGGACGCGGCCAGTGGGCTTTCCGCCTCGCTCCATGCCGGGGTGCGGGCCGCGCAGGCCATGCGGGCAAACAGCCTGCTGGTGTGCCTGGGGGACATGCCCCTTGTACCCACCCACCTGCTGAACGCCCTGCTATATGAGCAGCACACCACGCAGGCCCCTGCTGTGGCCGCGCAAAGGCATGGCAGGGCGGGCAACCCGGTTGTGTGGTCCAGCGCCCTGTTCGGGGCGCTGCTGGAGGTTACGGGGGACCAGGGCGGGCGCGCCCTCCTGCGCGGGCTTGGCCCTGGCGTGCGCCTGCTGCCAGCCCCGGCCGAACTGCTCGAAGACTTTGATACGCCCGACAGGCTGGCCCGGTTTGCACGCATGAGCCCACCCCCCGGTTGACCGCGGGCCCGATCGCTCCGAAAACTGTTGCACCGCATGCGCGTTGTCGTGCGCATGCGCCTTCTCGTCCTGATGATCCCCAAGGAAGTGTTTTTTCATGAGCAAAATCCTGCGTACCAACCCCAACCCGATTCTGTCCGCCGCGGTGGAATATCATGGCTTCATCTACACCCAGGGCGTGGTCGCCCGTGACCTGGACCAGGACGTGGAAAGCCAGACCCGCGACGTGCTGGACCAGCTTGACGCCCTGCTGGAACACCACGGCACGGACAAGACCCGCCTGCTTCAGGCCCAGATATGGCTGAAGGACATTAACGACCGCGAAAAGCTGAACACCCTGTGGAGCGCATGGCTGCCAGAGGGTCAGGCCCCCGCGCGTGCATGCGTGCAGGGTATTCTGGCTGACCCGCGCATGCTGGTCGAAATCATGCTTGTGACCACCAAATAAGCCTTGCCTGCCTGCCGGGCTGGGCCTGAACGGGGCGTGGTTTTTTGGCCACATATGCACCGAATCAGAATCAGCCCGGCTTTTATCCCCTGTTTGTCAAATACGCTCTAACACACCGAATTAAGGCAATCCCGTGACAGATGATAGGAATTAATTCCTATTTATGGTTTTCAAGTAGGGGCTTTTTGGCAAACAGTCACTTTCGTGTTTTTGCCGCGCAAACAGCGCTTGCCTGATCTGCATGGATGTTTATACCTGATTCCAGAACATGCAGCTGACCTAAACTAAAGCAAGCCAGGGAAAGGCAGACACAATGCGGGATGGACGGTCTAAAAAGCTTAAACTTACGCTGGCCGTTGTGTCTCTTGTTTCTGCTCCCTTTCTCACCTGTGGCGCTCGGGCCAATACCCGCCATGCAGCCCACCATGGCGTGCATGCCGCATCCACCCACCACCACCGCAGTTCTGGCCATGTGATCCAGTGCGTGGCCTACGCCAAGTCCGCCTCCGATGTGGTGCTGCGCGGCAATGCGCGGGACTGGTGGCACAACGCCGCCGGTGTGTATGACCGTGGGCTCGAACCCAAGTCCGGCAGTGTTCTCAACTTCCGCGCCACCCGCCGCATGCCCATGGGCCACGTGGCCGTTGTGCGCAACGTGGTGGACAGCCGCACCATTGTTATTGACCAGTCCCACTGGGCGCAGGCTGGCATCAGCCACAATGTGTCCGTCATTGACGTTTCTCCCAACAATGACTGGTCCGCCGTGCGTGTTGCCCTGAACAGCAACAGAAGCAATTACGGTTCTATCTACCCCACCTATGGGTTCATCTACCCCCGCTCGGCTGGCAAGAACGCAAAACCCGTAAGCCTGAAGCAGGAAGTCATGACGGCCTGGGCCAACAAGCTGCCCGCCACCCAGTTGGCGCAGGCGCCAGCGGCGGCACACCCGGTTGCTGCTGACGCACCGGCCAACACCGCGCCTTCTAACGTAAACAAGTAACCATCCCCCACCTTCATTGAGGTGCAGGATGGCACAAAAAACCCCGCTCAGTCTGCCTGGGCGGGGTTTTTTGTGCCCTGTGCGCGCAAGGTAGCCGGAGCGCCCTATGCGGGCGGGCCAGAGGCCTTGCGCACGCGCACGGCACTTTCCAGCACAGTCCAGCTTGCCTCAAAAAAATGGTTTTTTGCCGCCTCAGTCGCAAACGGCTTGTGCCCGCTTAACATCTGGTGCAATGGCCAGCCCGTAACCAGCCCGCGCAGGCTCATTTCCAGCACCGCAATTTCGGCCCGGTTCCCGGGGGTGTCCGGCCAGTCCAGCACCTTGCCCAGCAGCATGTTCATCCGCTGGTGAAGCGGCTCTATGGCCTGATCCAGGTCGGCTGTAATACTGGCGAACTGCTGGCAGTCCATAATAAGAATCCGGTAGGTTTCCACCGTTTCAGGCACCAGCAAAAAGTCCAGAAAACGGCGCAGCATATCCTTTATGGCGTCCATCGGGTCGGTCATGCTTCCCGGCTTGACCTGCAAAATGTCCACCATATCCTGGCAGCGCTCATGCACCACCGCCCTGAACAGCTCCTTTTTGGAGGGGTAGCGCCGGTAAATGGTGGCCTTGGAGCAGCCTATGACCCTGGCAATATGCTCCACGGAGGTTGCGGCGTAACCTCCACGCATGAACGCGGTGGTCGCGGTGGCAATAATGGTCCGGTCCAGTTCCTCAATCGCTTCGGGCGATGGACGACCACCCGTATGGACTACCCCGTCTGCCATAAACCTGCTTGACCCCTTATCCGCCTGCCAAAAAAGGCTAAGGCTTCCGCCCTACACTACCCCTTCAACCCGCGACAGGGAACCCGGCACAACGCCATTGGGCCGCGCAACGGGCGGACGGGGGGGCGTAACGGCGGCGGTGGGCCT
>CALCDN010000279.1 GCA_937900755.1 uncultured Acetobacter sp.
TGGTGGTGGCCGATGCCCAGCACCCGATTCGGACAGTGTGGGATATCCCCCCCGAGGCCTGCCCCGAGGGCTGCCCCCCCTACCTGACCGTGCGGGGCGGGGAGGGTGCTTACCCGCTGGAGGCACGCCTGTCCCGCGCGGTGTGGTACGAACTGGCGGCCCTGGCCGAACCGGGAGCCTGCCAGGGCGTGCCGTGCATGGGGGTGTGGAGTTGTGGCTGTTTTTTCCCCATTGCGCGCATGGTGGACAGCAGTGGCGCATGATGCGCTCATAGGCAGGCTGGAGCCGGGCCAGCAGGCCGCACTGGCGCTGTTGTGGTCACTCCTGCCTGATATGCGCCTTGTGGGTGGCGTTGTGCGCGACCTGCTGGCAGGCCGGTCCGTGGCCGATATTGACCTGGCAACGCCCGAACCTCCTGAGCAGGTTATGCAGCGCCTGCGCGCGCATGGGGTGCATGTGGTGGCGACCGGCCTGCAGCATGGCACCGTAACCGCCGTGCTGGATGGCGCTCCCTACGAGATAACAACACTCAGATGTGACGAAGAGACAGACGGCCGCCACGCCATTGTGCGCTGGACGCAGGACTGGCGCGAAGATGCCTTGCGGCGGGATTTTAGCATGAACGCCATGTCCATCGACCAGGCCGGAACAGTGTATGACTATTTTGCCGGGCAGGCGGACCTGGCCGCGGGGCGTGTGCGTTTTGTGGGCGACCCCGCCCGAAGGATAGAAGAGGACGCGCTGCGTATCCTGCGGTTTTTCCGGTTTTATGGGCGTTACGGGCGGGGCCGGGCAGACCGGCGGGCGCTCGATGCCATAACCCGTGGCGTGGCTCGGCTGGCTGGCCTGTCGGTCGAGCGGATATGGATGGAGTTGCAGCGGATTCTGGTCGGGCCAAATGTTGCCGCCATTATGCGCCTGATGGCGCAGACCGGTGTGCTGGCCCATATTCTGCCCGAGGGAGCCGCACTGGAGCGGTGCGTGCGGCTTGTGGAGTATGGCGCGCCGGACAATGCGGTGCTGCGGCTGGCGGGGCTGAGTGAGAATCCCCCCGCCGTGGCCCACCGCCTCAAGCTGTCCCGTGCCGAGGCCGGGCAGCTTGCCGCGTTTGGCAAGCCCGGCCCCGTGCCTGATACGGGCATGAGTGAGGACACCCTGCGCCGCCTTGTGGCGAATGAACCGCATGACGTGCTGGACGCGCGCATATGGCTGCATCAGGCGGCACAGCCGCGCACGGCGGCGGAAAACGCGGCCTTTACGCAGCTCAGGGACAGGTTGCGCAGGATTGAAACCCCGGTTTTTCCCATTGCCGGGCGGGATGTGGTGGCCCTGGGTGGGCATGCCGGGCCGGAAATCGGGCGTATTATGGGCCTTGTCCGCCAGTGGTGGCTGGATGGAGGGTGCCATGCGGGCGCGGACGCCTGCCGTGCGCGGATAAAACACTATTTGGGTGCAAAAGCGGCACAAAGCTGAACCCGGCCCCTTACATGGAAGGGCGAGAGGCTGGTAGAGAACAGGGTATGACGTCCCTGCCGCATGCCGCCAAAGCCCGCTCCGCCCGCCAGATCGGGCCAGATGATACGCGCGTTCTGCTTAAAAGACTGTGGCGTACGCAGGTGCGCCAGTATCCGGGTCGTATTGCCGGTGTTGTCGCGGTTACGGTGCTTATGGCGCTGCTGACAGCCCTTTACCCGCTTGTTATCCAGCGGGCGCTGGACATGTTCGCCGCGCGTGACCCGCGTATTCTGTACCAGGTCCCTCTGCTGGTGGTGGTGATCACGCTGGCCAAGTCCCTGGCCCAGTATGGGCAGACCCTTGCAACGCAGGGTCTTGTGCTGCTGGTGATCCGGGGCTTGCAGGAGCAGATGTTTGACCATCTGGTCCGCACCGATATCGCCCATGTGGAGCGCGAGGCCCCGGCCAAGCTTGCCGCGCGGTTTACAACCGATGCCGTGTGTATTCGTGACGCCATGATCCGCGCCGTCAATTCCGTGGGGGATGTGGTTACGGTCGTGGGGCTGATTGTGTCCATGCTGTACATGGACTGGGAACTCAGCCTGATTGCGGCGGTGCTGTACCCCATAGCCGCGGTGCCGGTGCAGCGCCTGGGCAGGCGCGTGCGCCGCGCATCAAGCGGGATGCAGGAGCGGGTGGGAGATACTGCGGCCCTGCTGACCGAAAGCTTTGCCCAGGCCCGCACGGTGCGTGTTTACAGGCTGGAGGAGAGCGAGCGCGCGCGGGCGGCCCTTTCGTTCGACCATCTTTATCAGGCCATGCTGCGCATTACCCGTGGGCGCGCACGGGTGGAACCCCTGCTCGAAGCGCTGGGTGGTGCGGCTGTGGCCGCCGTGCTGGGCTTTGCGGGCTGGCGCGCGGCCATGGGTGGGGCAACACTGGGCGATTTTTCCGGTTTTGTGGCGGCCCTGCTTCTGGCGTCGCGGCCCCTGCGCGCCCTTGGCTCGCTTAACGCGGCCCTGCAGGAAGGGCTGGGGGGGCTTGTGCATGTCTTTGCCGTGCTCGATGACCCCCCGGCGGTAACGGATGGCCCGCAGGCCCGCCTGCTGCCTGCGGGCGATGGACACCTTGTTTTTGAGAATGTCCGGTTTGTCTATGCCGATGGGCGCGTGGGGCTTGAGCATTTGAGCTTTGATGCGCGACCGGGGAGCACGGTCGCGCTGGTCGGCCCCTCGGGTGCGGGCAAGTCCACAGCACTCTCCCTTGTTCCCCGCCTGCATGACGTGTCATCGGGGCGCATCATGCTCGATGGCGTGGACCTGCGGGATGTGCAATTGGAAAGCCTGCGTGGCGGCATGGCCTATGTGAGCCAGGACCCGCTGCTGTTTGACCTGTCCGTGCGGGAAAATATCCTGATCGGCCGCCCAGGTGCCTCGCAGGATGACGTCGCCGCCGCCGCCCGCGCGGCCGCGGCGGAGCAGTTCATCCAGGCCCTGCCCAACGGGTATGACACGGTGGTGGGGCCGGGCGGGCAGCGCCTGTCTGGCGGGCAGCGCCAGCGCGTGGCCCTTGCGCGCGCACTCCTGCGCAACCCACGCCTGCTTTTGCTTGACGAGGCCACAAGTGCCCTGGACAGCGAGAACGAGGCCCAGGTGCAGGATGCGCTGGCCACATTGCGGCGCGGGCGCACAACACTTGTTGTCGCGCATCGCCTGTCCACCGTGCGCTCGGCCGATATGGTCGTGGTGATGAAGGAAGGCCGCGCCGTGGAGTGTGGCACCCATGATGACCTGATGCGCCATGACGGGCTTTATGCCCGGCTTGTCAGAACCCAGGGCTTGGACCGCTAGGAAAAACTGACGGCAGTTTTGCGCCCATAAATGGAAATTATCGGCATGGGCGCGCATGTGGCGCTTGATGCAGGGGTATGAACGTGCCACATACTGACCGAACTGGTCGGTCAGCGCGCCTGACCGAAAAAAATGCCGCGCAGGATGTGTTTGAGAGGGCAAGGAACAGAATGGCCGACGACCATAGCGAACAGTCTTTACCACCAGCCCCCGCGCAGGAGCAGAACGGCCCCACGGAGCCCTCTTCGGCAGAGCCGCCCAAGGCTAAAAAAAGCAGCCGGGGCAAGGTTATTCTTTCAGGCGTTATTGGCACTCTGGTCGTGGTGGGTGGGCTTTACTGGTTCATGACCCGCAATGAGGTGGAAACGGATGACGCCTTTACCGCGGGCCGCTCCGTTACCATTGCGCCGCATGTGGGCGGCTACGTGACCGCGCTTTTGGTCAATGACAACCAGTTCGTGCGCAAAGGCCAGATTCTGGCCCGGATTGACCCGCGTGACTGGCTGGCGGAAAAAAATAAAGCCGCGGCCCAACTGGCAAACGCGCAGGCCGCCGCACAGGCGAGCGACATGATGCACCGCGTGGCGCTGCTGGAATTCCCCGGCAAGCTGTTGCAGGCGCAGGGTCAACTGGCCGATGCCAGGGCTCAGTTGTTCAAGGCGGAAACGGACTACCGCCGCCAGCATGGCGTTGAGCGTGCCGCCACCTCCCAGCAGGACATAGACTACGCCAAGGCCGCACTGGAGGCGGCTCAGGCGCGGGTCATGGCCGCCGATGGCGCGGTGCAGATGGCCCAGCCCGTTCAGCCGAACATTGAAAACGCGGCCGTGCAGATTTCGCAGCAGGAGGCCCAGGTCAAGGCCGCCCAGGCCAGCCTCGTTTCCGCGGCACTGAATGTGGAATGGACCGTTATCCGCGCCCCCCATGATGGCTGGATTTCGCAGCGCAACATCGAGCAGGGCAATTATGTCCGTCAGGGGCAGAGCTTGTTCGCCATTGTGGAGCCCGAAGTCTGGGTTGTGGCCAACTACAAGGAAACACAGATTACCAGGATGCGCCCCGGCCAGCGGGTGGACATCCGGGTGGACGCCTATCCCAGCCTCAAGCTGCATGGGCATATTGATTCGCTGCAAAAAGGCACGGGGGCGACCTTCAGCGCTTTCCCGCCCGAAAACGCGACAGGCAACTACGTCAAGATCGTGCAGCGCGTACCGGTTAAAATCCTGATTGATGAGGGTCTGGACCCCGACCAGCCGCTGGCCCTTGGCCTGTCGGTCGAGCCAACGGTCCATGTGGATACGCAAGGCCAGTCCGATGCACCCCCGCGCGCTGGGGTGAATAATGGCGGGCAGGTTGCTCCATGAGCGCACAGGCTGGCGTTGCGCCAGCAGGGTGGAAGCCAAAGCATAATCCATGGACCGTGGCTTTTGTGGTGACCATGGCCGCGTTCATGGAAATTCTGGATACCACCATTGTCAATGTGTCCTTGCCGCATATCGCGGGCAGCCTTTCCAGCACGTATGATGATTCAACGTGGACACTGACCGCCTACCTGGTCGCCAATGGCATTGTGCTCACCATTTCCGGCTGGTTGGGAAAAGTGTTTGGCCGCAAACGCTATTTTCTTATCTGTATTACCATGTTCACCGTTTCATCCTTTTTGTGTGGCATGGCCACCAGCCTGGGTGAACTGGTTGTTTTCAGGCTTATGCAGGGGTTTTTTGGTGGAGGGCTCCAGCCCAACCAGCAATCCATCATTCTGGACAGCTTTCCCCCCGCCAAGCGCGCGGCGGCGTTCGGGCTGACCGCCATTGCCGCTGTTGTGGGGCCGGTCATCGGCCCGACCCTGGGTGGGTGGATTACCGATAACTTTTCATGGCGGTGGATCTTTTTCATTAACGTGCCTTTTGGTTTCCTCACCACTGTGGGGGTCATGGCCGTGGTGGAGGACCCGCCCTGGGCGCAAAAGCAGAAGGCCCCAGTGGATGTTATCGGCATCAGCCTGATTACCCTTGGCTTTAGCTGCCTTGAGGTCATGGTGGACCGTGGGGAAGATGCCGACTGGTTTGGCTCCAACTTTATCCGCATCATGGGCGTTCTGGCTTTTCTGGGCCTGACGGGGGCTGTGTTCTGGCTGCTCCATACCGATAAACCCGCAGTGGACCTGCGTGTTTTCAAGGACCGCAACTTTGCCGTGGGTACGGCCCTTATGGGGGCCATGGGGGCGCTGCTTTACGCATCGGCCATTGTGGTGCCGCAGTTTGCCCAGCAGGTCATGGGCTACACGGCAACCCTGTCGGGCCTGCTGCTCTCCCCCGGAGGGATGGCCGTTATCGTGCTTATTCCCATTGTGGGCAAGCTGATGACCCTGACCAGCGTGCGCAACGTGATCGCCATAGGCTTTGCGCTTATGGGGCTGGCCCTGTTCTATTCGGCCCAGTTGCTGCCGTTGCTGGATTTTCGCCATCTCATGCTGTACCGCATGAGCCAGACAGCCTGCCTGGCCTTTTTGTTTGTGCCCCTCTCAACCATTGCCTATTCGACCATTCCCGAACGGCTGAACCCCGATGCCTCGGCCCTGTTCAGCATGGCGCGGAATGTGTTGGGGTCCCTGGCCATTTCGGGTGCGACAGCGTTGCTGACCGAGCGCAAGCAGGCGCACCAGTCCTATATGGTGCATTGGATGACACCGTTTAATCAGCCGTTCAATGCGTATCAGGATCAGGTGCGGCAGGCGGCAATCGCGCGTGGAGCCCCCGAAGGGCTGGCCGATACTGTGGCCCAGCATACCTTGTTCAAGGAATTTTCGCGGCAGGTGGCCATGTTGTCCTACAACGAGGTTTTCATGATTTTGGGTATCGGCGCTTTTTTGTGCGTGCCGCTGTGTTTTCTGTTGTCACCCATTAGGGGGGATGGAAAGGCCAAGGGCGCTCATTAAAAAAAACAGCGCCCGGCGCACAGGATTTAAAAAGCCCGCGCTCAGGAAGATCAGGCCTCCCGCTCGCGGCCATTTAGCTTTGCAGGCAAGTGGGGGGGGGGGGGATGGCCCGCAGGCGCGGGAGGGAGGGGGTGCCCGGGGGGGCGGGGGCGGGGGGGGGGGCGCGGGGGGGGGGGCGGGGGCGGGCGGGGGCGGGGGGGGGGCGGGGGGGGCGGGGGGGGGG
>CALCDN010000280.1 GCA_937900755.1 uncultured Acetobacter sp.
TGCAGACCCAGTACTCGCTGGGGCTGCTCAACTTTGGGCAGGCGGCCATTATCGCCATATCGCTGGCCGCGATCATGCTGCTTGGCGGGCACGACGTGGAGGCGGGGCATATTACCGTGGGCGCGTTTGTCATGGTCAATACCTACCTGCTCCAGCTTTATGGCCCGCTGAATTTTCTGGGCTCCGTTTACTCGGCCATCCGCACCGCACTGGTGGACCTGGAGCATATGCTGAGCCTGACGGAGGAGGATGTGGAGGTCGCGGACCCGGCTGCACCTCTCCCCATTGCCACACGGCTGGCAGATGCAGCGCCCGCGCGCGTGGCGTTTCGCAATGTGCATTTTGGCTACCGGCCCGACCGCGAAATCCTGCGGGGGATCAGTTTTGATGTCCTCCCCGGTCACAAGGTTGCCATTGTGGGCAGCACGGGGGCGGGTAAATCGACCATCAACCGTCTTTTGTTCCGCTTTTACGATACGTGGTCGGGCGCGGTGCTGGTGGATGGGCACAACGTGCGCGACTACCGCCAGGCGGACCTGCGGGCGGCCATTGGCGTTGTTCCGCAAGACACGGTGCTGTTCAACGACAGCATAGGCTACAACATAGCCTACGGGCGGCTGGGGGCCTCTCCCGCGCAGGTGGAGGAGGCCGCCCGCCTGGCCCAGATCCATGACTTCATCATGTCCTTGCCGGAGGGGTACAAAACACAGGTGGGGGAGCGCGGGCTAAAGCTTTCTGGGGGCGAAAAACAGCGCGTGGCCATAGCCCGCACGATTTTGAAGGACCCACGCGTTCTTGTGCTTGACGAGGCAACAAGCGCGTTGGACACACATACGGAAAAAGAAATTCAGGCAGCCCTCAAAACGGTTTCGGCCCACCGGACGACCCTTGTGATCGCGCATCGTCTTTCCACCATTGTGGATGCGGACGAAATTCTGGTCATGGGGCAGGGGCTGGTGGTGGAACGCGGCACGCATGCGCAACTGCTGGCCGCACAGGGCCGTTACGCGGCCATGTGGGCTGCGCAGGCCACGGGGGAGGCCTGATCCACAGGTCGTTGCCATCGCGCCGAATCCGGTGGATGTTGCAAAAAACGCAAGGAGCAAAAACATGGCGGACACCCACGCACACGCCACAACGGAGCCAGAAAATACAGCCGACGCCGAACAGCGCATGGATGTGCCCGAAGACCTGGCCCGCTGCGCCATGGTGATTGAGCACGCCATTGACCACCTGCGGAACGAAAAGTTCCCCCCACTGGCCGTGGCCTCGGCATTGCTGGGCGGATCGCTGGGTGTCATGGCGCGCAGCATGGACAAGGAGACCATTCTGCGTATTCTCGACTCTGCCGCGCAAAGCGTGCGTCTGGGCGATGTTCATGCCTCCGTCATGGCCGATGGTGGCAGTGAAAGCGACAAAGCCTGAGCTTCAACCCTTGACTGGAAGCGATGGCTCAGTCATAAGCCGCGCCAATCATGAATGTGGTCGCCGGGCGTTTGTCTCGGCCCTCTAGTTCCTTTTTTGTTTAAGACAAGGATGAGACAATGTCCCGTCGTTGCCAGATCACCGGCAAAGGCGTGCTGACCGGAAATAACGTCAGTCATGCCAACAACAAGTCCCGTCGTCGCTTTCTGCCCAACCTGCAGGAAGCGTCCCTGACGTCCGAAATCCTGGGTTCCGCCGTCCGTATGCGTGTCAGCACGCGCGGCCTGCGCACCATTGAGCACAATGGTGGCCTGGATTCCTTCCTGCTGAGCACGCCCAACCGCAAGCTCCCCACGGAAGCACAGGTCATCAAGCGCCGCGTACTGCGCGTGCAGGCCAAGAAGCAGGCCGCCGCAGGCGCCTGATTCAGGGCTTTGTCCATCCGCAGGAGCCGGGTTCCGCCACGTAAGGTGACAGAACCCGGTTCCTGCGGTTCAGGCGTCTGCCACTCCTTGTCAGGCGCTTTTGTCTATCGGCCGGTGTCCGGCAGCCGGCTTCCTGGAAAAAATAATTTTCAGGCGGCACTTACGGCGTTCGGCGGCCACAGGCGCGAGGGTTCTCCTGTCGCGCCTTACCTGTTTTCTGGAGGTTTTCGTGTCCGCCACAACTGATCTGTCCAAGATCCGTAATATCGGTATCACCGCGCATATTGACGCGGGTAAGACAACCACGACCGAACGTATTCTGTACTACACCGGCGTGTCCCATAAGATTGGTGAAGTGCACGAAGGCAACACCACCACGGACTACATGGCCCAGGAACGTGAGCGTGGTATTACCATCACCTCTGCCGCCGTGACCTGTGACTGGAAAGAGCACCGGATCAACATCATCGACACCCCCGGACACATCGACTTCAACATCGAAGTGAACCGCTCGCTGCGCGTGCTCGATGGTGCCGTGTTCATCATCGAAGGTGTTGCCGGTGTCCAGCCGCAGTCTGAAACCAACTGGCGTCTGGCGGACCGTTACAATGTTCCGCGCATCATCTTCATCAACAAGCTCGACCGTACCGGTGCCGACTTCTACCGTGCCTTTGACACGCTGAAGGAAAAGCTGGACATCGTCGCCATTCCCCTGCAGCTCCCCATTGGTGCTGAAGACCAGTTCCTTGGCGTGGTCGACCTGGTGGAAATGAAGGCCATCATCTGGGAAGGTGGTGAACTGGGTGCGAAGTTCCATGATGAGGAAATTCCGGCCGACCTGAAGGAAAAGGCTGCCGAAGCACGCCAGAACCTGCTGGACACCGCGCTGGCTGTTGATGAAACGGCCATGGAAGAATACTTCGAAAAGGGTGACGTCTCCGTCGAAACCCTGAAGCGCTGCATCAAAAAAGGTGCGATTTCGGGCGAATTCCGTCCGGTTCTGTGTGGCACGGCCTTCAAGAACAAGGGCGTGCAGCCCCTGCTCGACGGGATTGTTGACTACCTGCACGCTCCCAATGACGTGGAAGGGA
>CALCDN010000281.1 GCA_937900755.1 uncultured Acetobacter sp.
TCTACACAAGGAGTATCGTCGGCAGCGTCAGATGTGTATAAGAGACAGGCATTAAATTATTAAAATAATCATAATCACATCCTTGGAAATAGGCTGACAAGATAATCACCTTACATCCGGGCTTTGTATACATCAGGTTGGCAAGGGCCGCCCCAGCCTGCCCCACGACAACACGAGCCCCCCTGAAAGCCTCGATCTGTTCTTTCGGGCTTAATGAACCGGGCTCCACAAAACTAAATCCAGCTCTGCGAAGATATTCCTCTATATTCTCAATATTGATAATATTTTTTGCATTTCCGTAATGAGAGATTTTCCTTTTTACGTATATTTTTTTACCTATCCATTTTGTTGCATCAGGAACAATCTGCTCCGCTCGCGCCTGCAACAACGCGATAGCATACTTACTAAATACGTAAGTATCTGGAGAAATTTTTGGCATTTTAAAGCCGTCAAGAAAGGCCCTATACTCAGGTGGCGCAAACGCTGTCGATGACACGACTATAAGTCGGTCACAAAAGACCGGCCTTCCTATATGAACAAAGTAAATTTTTCTTTTATTAGTATTAAAAACCTTAATAGTCTCCATGATATTTCTGTCTATAAAAATATCAACCAGTAATGGAATTCCGTTATACTCAGAAAACTGATCGACAATCATGAGCTTAGGCAGAACTTCCGTCAAAAAGTGTGCATAATTCCCAGCACACTGCCCCAATAGGGAAATTGCTGCTCCAATTTTTGCCGGAGGATCATAAACCGTTATGACATGATTTTTTTCCGGATCAATAATAATTTGCTGCACTCTCTCAGCATGAGAAACATCTCGCTCAGGAACATAAAGATCAGGATGTATACAATAACCATTCTCCAGCACAAAATCAGATGCAGGAAGAGGACGTGCGTTCCTATATTCAGTAATTGTTAATTCTGGCTGAAAGAGATTTCGATCTCTATTGTCAATGTCAGGAATATGACCCGAAAATCTTGGTTTTTTAATCGGAATATAACTTGATGAACACACTTTTTTTATTATCAGAGCACGATCTTTATGCAACGCGGCATAATCTGACGCGCTTATAAGAGGCAACCGCTCACCTGATATATAATGACGCACCATAAATTTATATATCGACGGAATTTTCTGATAAAATGCTATTGTAGTTCTGTGCCATATTGACCGCAATATCCGCCGAACAATACGAAAGGGAATCGAAAGAAAAAAAACAACAGGATGTTTTTTTCTTACAGGGACAGGCTGTTTAATACGAAAAAATTCGTCTTCAGGAACCATAAAACACCAACCTGCTTCTTAATTTTATTACAAAACGATGTTTTTCATATTCCATAAAAACTCTATTTTTGAAAATAAAATTTTATACTCTCCTGATATTTTTCGAAAAACCAACAAAAACTCAACATGAAAGAATAACCTGTTCAATAATCGGTTCAAGACTATTTTTCCAACTCGGCATGACAACACTAAATACCTCGGCCAACTTTGCACAATCCAGCCGGGTGTCCATCGGTCGGCATGATGGAGTCGGCCAGTCTCGTGTGGCGATAGCCTGAACATCTGGCATGGGCCAACCATGTGTTGTTGCGATCTGTAGGGCGGACATCGCTAACCCATGCCATGTTGTGGCCTCGCTCCCACTGGCATGATAAATCCCCCCGTAATCCTTATGCCACCCCGTCTGTTCTATCCGTGTCATAATAGATAGAAGGGCAACAGCCAGATCATCAGCACTAGTCGGATTACCATACTGGTCATCTACAACACGCAAGGTCGGATTTTTGGCACCCGCCATGAGAATGGTTTTTACAAAATTTTTACCTAGTGCAGAATATAACCATGCAGTCCGTACAATCATACTTTGCGAACAGGCCGCTAGGACGGCTTTTTCCCCTTCGGCTTTTGTTCGGCCATAAACCGAACAGGCAGATGTAAGGTCTGTCTCTATATACGGGGCCCCTTTGGCACCATCGAATACATAATCCGTGGAAATATGCAAAAGCGGAATACTCCGCTGCGCGCATAACCTGGCCAGCAGCTCCGGCCCAGCTATGTTAGCCCTCGCAGCGGCAGCTGGTTCACTTTCCGCCAGGTCAACAGCCGTCCATGCCGCCGCGTTGATAACGGCACTGGGGTTGTTCGCCGCCATAACGACTTCCAGCGTCTTCAAGCACTCAAAGTCAAAATCTGGGCGCCCAACCAACTGAACCCGTGATGCTCCATGCCGTACCAACGCCTGTGCAAGCTGCCCTTGACCGCCCGTAACCAGAATTTTCCCGCCGACTGAAGAACACGCTCCCATTACAGCCTTATCCCAAACGCCACAGACAGTACGCCACGTTCAAAACCAACCACGCGCGGCAGAAAACTCAGGTGCCTTCTGATCCTTCTCAGATAAAAAAACCTCATCCGATGCAAAAGGCCAGTCTATAGCCAGTTCCTTACTGTTCCAAAGGACCGAACGTTCCAGAGCCTTGTCATAAAAACTGGTACATTTGTAATGCACCTCCGCACAATCGGTCAGTGAACAGAACCCGTGCAGAAAACCCGGTGGAATCCACATCTGCGACCAGTTATCCTCAGACAGTTCCACCCCGCCCCATTGCCCGTAGGTAGGGGAATTGGTGCGTGCATCCACAGCAACATCCCAGATTGCCCCGCGCGCGCACCTTACGAGTTTACCTTGGGCACAGGGTGCAATTTGGCAATGAAGCCCACGCACCACACCTTTGCGAGACGAAACGCTCTGGTTATCCTGCACAAAAGTGTCGGTAATACCAACATCTTGCAGAAGTTTTGCATTATAAGTTTCAGAAAAAAAACCGCGACCATCCCTGAAACGGGGCAGAGTTAATACGATAATATCAGGAATTGCGAGACGCTCAATTTTCATGACATGGGACCGTGCTTCAGATCAGATGCAACCAAGTTGAGCAGAATACGCCCAAGTTCGGTTTTACCCATTTTAAGTGCATAATCGTGCAACTGCTGGCCCGTAATGTACCCCATACGATAGGCTACCTCGCCAGGGCTGCCTACAATCAGGCCCTGGCGCGCCTGAATTGTACGCACAAAGGAACTGGCTTCCAGCAGGCTTTCGGGCAGGCCCGCATCCAGCCAAGCACATCCGCGGCCCAACTTCACCACGTCCAGCTTGCCGTCTTCAAGATAAAACCGGTTAAGATCAGTTATTTCCAGTTCGTTCCGCCAGGACGGTTTAAGGCGGCGAGAGA
Source organism: uncultured Acetobacter sp. (assembly GCA_937900755.1). Classification (GTDB taxonomy): domain Bacteria; phylum Pseudomonadota; class Alphaproteobacteria; order Acetobacterales; family Acetobacteraceae; genus Acetobacter. The sequence continues at coordinate 3,247 of CALCDN010000281.1, forward strand.
AGTCCAGCACCCGCTTATCATAAAAATATAAACCCGTAACGGCCCAGTTTGACGGTGGTTTTTCCGGCTTTTCAACAATGTCGCAAAGCTTCCCCATCGGATCAAAAGAGATCACACCGTAGCGCTCAGGATCTTTGACCTGATAGGAAAAAATAACCGCGCCCTCATCGCGCTGCGCTGCGTCTTGCAAGGCAGTGCTCAGGTGGTCCGCAAAAATCAGGTTATCTCCCAGAACGAGCGCACACGGAGAATTATCTAGCCAATCAGCCGCCAGCAAAAAAGCCTGTGGAATACCATCTGGCGAAGGCTGTACCCGATACGTAAACTGTACGCCGTACTGGCTTCCATCACCAAGCAACCGTTGGAACAGGGGCAGGTCATCGGGTGTGCTGATAATCATGATATCACGAATACCGGACAACATGAGCGTAGTCAGCGGATAGTAGATCATCGGTTTATCATAAACCGGTAACAACTGCTTACTGACGGCAAGAGTCATGGGGTGCAGTCGTGTACCCGAACCGCCAGCGAGTAGAATTCCCTTTTTCAATTTGTCAGCCGTCGGCAATATCGGGCAGTCATTCATGGTAAGACACTTCCTAGCCTACTTCCATCATAACGCCGGGCCTGGATTTTTTCCCACCAGACGCGGTTATCCAAATACCATTGCACCGTACGATGAATACCCTGCTCAAAAGTATGCCGGGCCGTCCAATCCAGTGACCTTTCGGCATGAGAAGGATCAATTTCATAACGAAAATCGTGCCCCGGCCGATCCGCGACAAACTGACTCAGGGTTTCACGCGGGCCTGTGGCGGAGGGACTCAACTCATCAAGCACTCCACAAATACTCTGGACTACACGCAGATTACTCCGCGGCTGTCTGGCGCCAATAGCATAGGTTTCACCTGCGCGGCCACGCTCCACCGCCCGCACAAGAGCCTCGGCATGGTCCTCCACAAACAGCCAGTCACGCACATTGTTGCCCTGCCCATACACGGGCAATGCCCTACCCTCGATTGCGTTAATGGTAATAAGGGGGATCAGCTTTTCGGGAAAATGCCAAATCCCGTAATTGTTCGTTGTATTGGTAATGAATGTTGGCAGGCCAAACGTATGATACCAGGCACGCACAAGAGAATCAGAAGACGCCTTACTGGCAGAATAAGGGCTGCGTGGGTCGTAGGGTGTGCTTTCCGTAAACGGTGGATCATGTGGCCCAAGCGCTCCGAACACCTCGTCCGTTGAAATATGATGGAAACGAAAATTCTCTCTCTCTTTCCGGTCCAGTGTGCGCCAGTACTGCAAGCTGGCCTCCAGCATGGAGTAGGTGCCCACAATATTGGTCTGCACAAAAACACCCGGCCCATCAATTGAACGGTCAACATGACTCTCCGCCGCCAGATGCATGACAGCATCGGGGCGAAATGATGCGAACAGCGCCGTCAGGTCAGATGTATCCAGGATATTGGTTTGTGAAAAACGGTAACTCGGGCTCCCCGCCGCCTCTTCAACAGCTTCTGTGGAGGCCGCATAAGTCAAACAGTCCACATTCAAAACAGAATGTCGCGTGGACCGCACAATGTGACGAACAACGGCCGAACCAATAAAACCACAGCCGCCAGTAAGAAGAATACGCATATTATCTTCGCTTTACGCCACTTTTGCACAAAAAGAAAAATATCTTGAACCTAGTTTCAAATCAAAACCAGAGCGGTTTTTGGTCGTGAATTTATAGTATGATATATGCCTACAGACAATGGCCCATACACCCATTGAGCCGACAACAGCATTGTGGCATGTTTCCCGTCAGCTTGGCTGGCCGCGCCTGCTATCTGCTCAGACTAGCCCAAGAAACACTACGAAAAAATTTTATGCTCTCATCAAGTTCATGGAACTGAAGAGTTATGCTATGGTACTTACTTGTGTTTTGTCGTTTAAAATCTATCGTTGCAAAGAAGAAAATTAAATGCCAGGAAGTGTTTGCGCAATTATTATTACCTACAATCCTGAAATTGAAAAATTTGAAAATACCATAAAAAGCATTATCGGTCAGTCAGATGACATCATCATCATAGATAACATGTCCCAAGCACAGAGAGTCATTCAAGAACTGGCAAAAAAATATAATACAAAATTTATACCTCTCCCAGAAAACGAAGGCATAGCTTACGCACAGAATATTGGAATTACATATGCCATTAAACACAATTACAATTATATATTCTTGATGGATCAGGATACTATTATCCCTGAAAACGGGGTACCTGTCCTGCTCAAGACATATTCTGATCTGGAGAAGGCCAACAACAAAATTGGCTCACTAGGCTACGCCTATAAAAACACACATACCGGTCAATTAAACCAAGTATGGCGTACACATAATATGAAACTCAACAAAGAAATTATAAACTTAAATCAGAAAAAAATATTCGAAATTGATTTCACAATTGCCTCAGGTTCTTTTATTTCCACTGAAACTTTGAAAAAAGTAGGGTTAATGGACACCGCATTATTTATTGATCTGGTGGATGTTGAATGGGGCCTACGCGCACAAGCGCTTGGCTACAAAAATTTCCAGAGTTTCGAAAAAATCATGCAACATTCTCTTGGTAGTAAGTGCAAAAAAATATTCAGCAGGACAATAACGTTACATCCCCCCATAAGAAATTACTATATTATTAGAAACTCCATAACGCTTATTAGAATGAACCACATTCATCCGGCATGGAAAAAATATTTATTGAAACGTATTTTCCAGTTTTTCTTTGTATTCGGTTTTTTAGTAGGTGAACAGCGCGAAAGAATAAGCCTGATGTTACGCGGGACAAAAGACGGCCTGCTGCACAAACAGGGACGGTTTGGATCCGACGACAGCCCCCCGCCACCAGAAATATTTGTCTAAATCAGGACAGAATACGCGTATTTCCGCATCGTCATAACACGCAGGATTTAAAATTCTGGTATGTAGACGTTCTACAAAAACCTATGGTGGTAAATACGCCTTGAAGACATCCTCAATCGAGCCATCCATCTTTATCACTCCGTTTTCCAGCCATATCAAACGGTTACACCATTGCTCCAAGATCGCGGTAGAATGGCTTGCAAGAACAAGAATTTTGGCTGCACTTACCATGGTTTCAACCCGCTTTTTTGCCTTACTTAAAAAAGCGGCATCACCAGCCAATATCCACTCGTCCATCAGCAGGATCTCTGGAGCAAACGCCGTTGCCATGGCAAACCCCAGCCGCACAACCATGCCTGATGAGTAGCTGCGAATGGGCAGTTCTATAAACTCGTTAAGACCCGAAAAGTTTATGACATCTTCTTTAAAATGTGCGGCTTCCTGCTTACTCAGACCGAGAAAACAGGCCCGGAGAAAAATGTTTTCCCGCCCTGTCAACTCCATGTTCATGCCCTGATTGGGGTCAAGCAGCGCCGTTACCTGCCCATCTATCGTGATAACGCCCTTGTTGGGCTGATAAATACCAGAAAGTGTTCGTAACAAAGTTGTTTTACCCGCACCATTTGACCCAACCAGACCAAGCCGGTCATCCGGTTTGAGAGAAAAACTGATATCTCTCAACGCCAGTAAATTTGTACGATTTTTAGGCCCTGACGAAAACCGGGAAGAGGTCGTTTTCAACAGGGTTTTTTTCAAGGATCGGCTGTCACTATGGTACAGGGGGAAGTCGATCGAAACATCGGACACATCCAGAAAAGTCATCATTTATATCCAAAATGCAATTCTGCCACGTGTACGGGCAAACGTAACAAAAGACACAGCCACAATAACCAAGGAGATACACACACTTACCACAACTATATGGACCTCCATGGAGCCCTCCATAATCGGCGACCTCAATACCTCCAACATATAATAAAACGGATTATAGGTGAGTACGAATTGGGCTTTTTCACTTGCTCGCAAGCCGTTCGCCATCCACATGATTGGCGTTACAAAAAACGCAATCTGCATCACCGATGCAATAATCTGCGTGACATCCCTGAACCTTGCGCAAATTGCCCCACATAAAAGGGAAAGAAAAAAACCTGTTATTATCCAGAGCAGGAAAGCAAGAATAGAATAAAGTGAAAAAAGACCAATGTGAAACTTCATGATTGCAAAGGCCAACACAACGACAATGGCATTATGCGCCAGTACAATAGTATTTTTTATAATATTCCGCGCAGCATAAACAGAAAAAGGAATACGCGTCCCTCGAATCAGATAATCAGATTGGGTAAAACATACACAACCATCATTGATGATGGCACACAAATAGCCCCAGAAAATAATGGAGAGCGCAAGATATGGAAGGTAGATCGTCATATTTATTTTAAACAGGTAGGAATAAACAAATCCCATCCCGGCAACCTGCACGCCAGTTGAAAGAGACAGCCAAAAAGGACCGAGCACAGAGCCACGATACCGCATTTTAATGTCGGAAAAACTAAGCACCCATACCAAGCGCCACATTTTTACGCCATCCATGATATCTTTTGCGGCGAAAAGAAAGCGCTGTCCCCAACCTTTGTCGGTTGACAGGACTTCCAGATTTTTCCTTTTTACACAACCCGAATCTGTAGACAATCTACTCACCTTAACTGCTTGATCCTTAGCTCTGACGCACCACTATTATACAGAAAGCCAGGTTCCAATAGAATATGCTCAAACCCGAGCAAATTTTGCACTTCTGGCACACAAAGCCCGCCCGTAAAATCATTCCAATGTGTCAGGACGTTCGCACGCGGGGTTACTGAATACAAGGTTCAGAGACGCTCTGCCAATTTTGGCACTCCCTAATAATCATCGGATTTTCTTATTGGGAACCATACCCCGAGGGTTTTCTTTCGCTACCGCAGGGGTAATTGCATCGGCCACCAGAACAGCCAGATCCCCCTGCCGTTGCCAAGGTTATACACCACGCTGCGCGTATCAATATGGCCCAGCACCCGCACATGAGCGTCAGCCAGATCGGTTCCATGAATATAATCGCGCATACAGGTACCATCGCGGGTGGGATAGTTCATGCCAAACAGCCTGAGTGCTGGTCGCCGCCCCAGTGCTGCATCTATTGTGAAGGGAATAAGGTGTGTTTCGGGGCGATGGTCCTCTCCCGCACGGCCTTTAGGATCGGCTCCTGCAGCATTAAAATACTGCAGGCAGGCACTTTTGCCCATAAACATTATCTGCCCAATGTCGCACCCGCTCAGGTCCGTGGCATAGGAGAATAACGCAACAGGCCGAACGCTTACGGCCGGTAGCGGAACAGGCTCAGGTCCTCAAAGGCAATATCGGGCTTGCGGTTGGACATGATATCGGCCAGCACACGGGCGGAACCGCAGGCCATGGTCCAGCCCAGCGTGCCATGCCCGGTATTGGTGTACAAATTGTCCAGCCCGGTGCGGCCGACAATGGGCGTGCCGTCCGGCGTCATGGGGCGCAGGCCGGTCCAGAACTGTGCTGCTGGCACGTTGCAGCAGTTGGGGAACAGGTCGGTCACCGAATGTTCCAGTGTTGCCCGCCGGGAGGCCCGCAGGCGGGTGCTGAACCCGGCCAGCTCGGCCGTGCCCCCCACACGCACCCGGTCCCCCAGGCGGGTAATGCCGATCTTGAAGGTTTCATCCATAATGGTGGAAACCGGAGCAAGGCCAGCATCGGTAATATCGGCCGTAAGCGAATAGCCCTTGACCGGGTAGATCGGCAGCTTCAGCCCCAAAGGCCGCACAAGTGCGGGGGAAAAACTGCCCAGCGCGAGCACGTAACTGTCGGCCGTGAGCACCCCGTGCGATGTTTCCACCCCGCTGACC
>CALCDN010000282.1 GCA_937900755.1 uncultured Acetobacter sp.
ACATGGACCCGGCAATACCAGGCGTTCTCTAACCCCATGCCCTCCACCACCCTGCCAGAGGCCACAACCGTGCCCGACCCTGCCGCCCCCCCCGCCGTGCTCAATGTGGAGCACAGCGTAAACGCGCGGCGCTGGTCATGGCGCGAGGGGGCGGACAACCCCGCCACCAACCGGCTGGGGGCAGCCCTTGCCCAGCAGCTTGGCATACCCGAAATTGTGGGCCGCCTGCTGGCCATGCGCGGGATCAGCCCCGAGCATGCGCCCCATTTTCTGGCCCCTACCCTACGCGCGCTCATGCCCGACCCGTCCTCCCTGACGGATATGGACAAGGCCGCCACCCGCATGGCGCAAGCCGTGCAGGCGGGGGAGACCATAGGCGTCTTTGGCGACTACGATGTGGATGGCGCGTGTGCCAGTGCGGTGCTGGCCGCTTTTTTTGAACAGCTTGGCTGCTCGGTTCTCACCCATATTCCCGACCGCATGACCGAGGGCTACGGCCCCAACCTACCCGCGCTGGAAGCACTGGTGGCCCAAGGGGCAACATTGCTGGTCTGCGTGGACTGCGGCACGGCCTCGGCCGCCATTCTCAACCAGTTGGCGGGCAAGGCTGATGTGGTCGTCCTCGACCACCACAAATCCGAGGATGCGCTGCCCGATATTCTGGCAACCGTTAACCCCAACCGGGCGGACTGCTCCTCCGGCCTTGGGCATGTCTGTGCCGCCGCCCTGAGCTTTCTGGCAACCGTTGCCACCCGGCGCACCCTGCGCGAGAACGGTTTTTTCACCGCAGAGCAGCCCCAGCCTGACCTGCGCCCCCTGCTGGACCTTGTGGCCCTTGCCACGGTGTGTGACGTCATGCCCCTGCACGGGGTTAACCGCCTGTTCGTGGCCGAGGGGCTTAAAATCATGGCCACCCGCCAGCGCGTGGGGGTTGCCGCCCTGCTCGAAATTGCCGGGGTGAGCAAAGCGCCCGATGCGTTCTCCTGCGGGTTTGCGCTGGGGCCGCGTATCAATGCCGGGGGGCGCATAGCCGAGGCCGCCCTTGGCTTGCGCCTGCTCCGCTGCCCCGACGCGCATGAGGCCCGGCAGATGGCCGAGCGGCTGGATGCGGTCAACCGCCGCAGGCAGGATGTGGAGGCCGACATTCTGGACCGCGCCATGGAGCAGGCGGCCGAGCAGAAAGAGGCAGGCCACGGCGTTATCCTGCTGGCAGGCAAGGACTGGCACCCCGGCGTTGTGGGCATTGTGGCAGGCCGCATAAAAGAGCGCTTCAACCGCCCCGCCCTTGTTGGCGCACAGCAAGAAGACGGGAGCATAAAGGGGTCTGGCCGCTCGGTTACGGGGCTGGACCTTGGCACCGTCATTATTGCCGCACGTCAGGCGGGCCTGCTCAAGACCGGGGGCGGGCACGCCATGGCGGCGGGGTTTTCGCTCGAGGCGGACAGGCTGGCGGAGTTCCATGCCTTCCTTAACGCCCGCCTGCCACAGGCGGCCGAACTCCCCCCGACCGTGGACCTGACCATAGACGCCGTTGTCGCGACAAGCGGGGCCACGGCGGCACTGGCGGCGGACATGGCAGCCCTTGCTCCTTTTGGCGCGGGTAACCCCGAACCACTTCTGGCCCTGCCCAATGTGCATATCGTGCGCACCGACCGCATAGGCCGGGACAGCAACACCCTGCGGGTGCTGATCCGCGACAGCAATGGCGGCAGGCTCAAGGCCCTTTTGTTCAAGGCGGAAGGCAACCCGCTGGCCCACGTGCTGGAGGACGCAACGCGCCCGCCTTTGCATCTGGCCGGTTACCTGCGGGCGGAAAGCTGGAACGGGCGTACGGACGCCACGTTTTTTGTGCAGGACGCAGCCCGCGCCTGACCCGCGCCGTTCGCGCCAGCCTGCATGGAAAGCCAGCCCATAACGCGGCACACGCCTGGAGGAGTTACTCCCCCAGTGTGGCGCTGCGGCGGGCCGCGACTTCCTTTTTCATGGCTTCCTGCACTTTTTCAAACGCGCGCACCTCAATCTGGCGCACCCGCTCGCGGGAAATGCCGTAGTCGTGGGCGAGTTCCTCCAGCGTTGCCGGGTCGTCCTTGAGGCGGCGTTCGGTAAAAATGCGGCGCTCACGCTCGTTCAGGGTTTCAAGTGCCGTGGCCAGCAGCGCCTTGCGGCCCGACAGTTCCTCGTTCTCGGCGTAAACCTCTTCCTGGTTAACGTGGTCGTCCACCAGGCGGTCCTGCCATTCGCTTTCCTGGTCCGCCTTGAGTGGTGCGTTCAGGCTATGGTCGGGGGCAGCCATGCGGCGGTTCATGTCCACCACATCCTGCTCGGACACACCCAGGGTTGTCGCGATCTTGTTGACCTGCTCGGGCTTGAGGTCCCCGTCCTCTATCGCCTGCATCTGGCCCTTGAGGCGGCGCAGGTTGAAGAACAGCTTTTTCTGGGCCGCGGTCGTGCCCATTTTGACCAGGGACCAGCTATGCAGGATGTATTCCTGAATGGCGGCCCGGATCCACCACATGGCGTAGGTGGCAAGCCGGAAGCCTTTTTCGGGGTCAAAGCGGCGCACGGCCTGCATCATGCCCACATTGCCCTCGCTGATCAGCTCGTTGATCGGCAGGCCGTATCCACGGTACCCCATGGCGATCTTGGCGACCAGCCGCAGGTGGGATGTGACCAGCCGATGCGCGGCCTTGAGATCCCCCTTGTCGCGCCATTTGCGCGAGAGGGTGAGTTCTTCTTCTGGCGTGAGCAGGGGATATTTACGAATTTCCTGAAGGTACCTTGAAAGATTGCCTTCAGGCCCAACATCAATGACGGAGGCCATGACTTGAGTACTCCTTCCTGAGCTGGAAACTCCCACGGATGCGTTTGGTTCCTGTTCCGTCAACAGGCGCACCCACTTACAGCGGCAAGTTCCAGTACCCTATGGAAAACCAGGACAGCCCTTGCACCTGCCCTCGGCATGAGCAGCAGGCACCAAAGGCCCCTTCCCGCTCTAACGGAAAAGTGAGCGGTATGAGCCAAGAGGGTGCGCCCGAAAAATGCACCCTGTCAAGAAAACAGGTGCGCATGGTAGCAAAACTGCCACAGTTAGCGGACCTGCACGGTCCTCTTTAAGCCAGAATCGGGCCTTTTGGCCCGATTTACGAGTCGCTCAGGGCCTGTTCAAGTTCGAGCATGTCCGGCGGCATGGGGGTTTCAAACAGCAATTTTTCGCCGGTTCTGGGGTGGGTAAAACCCAGCCGCGCCGCATGCAGCGCCTGCCGGGGAAAGTCCAGGCCTGCCCCCCTGGCGGCCGGAGGCAGGCCACGGGCGGCAGCAGGCACGCGCCGCAGGTAGAGCGGGTCGCCCATGAGCGGGTGGCCATTGGCCGAAAAATGTACCCTGATCTGGTGCGTGCGCCCGGTTGCCAGCTTGCACGCAACAAGGGCTGCCGATGCGCCGAACACCCTGAGCGTGCGGTAATGGGTCAGCGCCCATTTGCCACCATGGGTGACCAGCGCCATGCGCTTGCGGTCGCGCTTGTCGCGGCCTATCGCCCCTTCGTAATCCCCTTCCGCAGGCGTTGGCATGCCCCAGCAGAACGCCAGATAGGCGCGGTCCATGCGGCGGGCGGCAAAATCGTCCGAGAGGGCCAGATGTGTTTTTTCCGTCTTGGCCACCACCATGACACCGGACGTATCCTTATCCAGCCGGTGCACAATACCGGGGCGGCGCTCCCCCCCGATCCCTTTAAGGCTGTCCCCGCAATGGGCGATCAGGCCGTTCACGAGCGTGCCTGTCTCGTTCCCCGGTGCCGGGTGGACCACCAGCCCTGCGGGCTTGTCCCGCCCGAGCAGGGCCTCCTCCGCCTACCGGATGCTCCACTCCATGGCCGCGCCCTGAGGGGGGGCGGGGGCGGCCGCTGGCAGGGCCAGCACCACCACCATGCCGGGTTTGACCGGCATGGCAGGCTCGCGCAGGACCACGCCATTACACAGCAGGTGCCCGCCCTCGATCAGCCCTTTTATGCGCGAGCGCGAGGGGGCTCCGGGGCAGGTGGACAAAAACCTGTCCACCCGCTCACCCGCCTGTGCCGCGTCCACCGTAAAGGCGAGGGTAATCCCGTGGGTGGGGGCAAAACCGGGCGCGGCCTCGCCTTGTGCTGGAACTGTCTGTGCCAAAACCCGTCCGTCTCACTCACGCTGCTGGGGATGGAATTGCGCGTACAAAGCCCGCTCGCGCGCCATGCGTCAAGCTGGTAGAGCCCGCCATACCCGGCCCACGGCACAGCCCGCGCGCCACGCCACGCCCTGGCCATGCGCTGATACCATGCGCCCATGCGGCACGCGCCCTCTTGCACTTCGCTATATACAGCGGGATAGTATACCCAGCATGACCCGCCACCACCCCACCATTGTACAGACCTACCAGAGCGCCATGCGCCACCGCAGCCTTGTGCTGGCAGGACTTGTGGGAGCGCTCATGCTGTCCATTCTGGTGGACTGCGCGGTGGGGCCTGCCGCCTTTTCCCCCGCCACACTGGTGCGCGCCATAGTGGCCCCCTCCGCCGTGGACGCGCAGACCAGCCTGATTGTATGGCAGATCCGCATGCCCTACGCGCTGATGGCCGCCTGCGTGGGGGGAGCGCTGGGGCTGGCGGGCGCGGAAATGCAGACCATTCTGGCCAACCCACTGGCAAGCCCGTTTACGCTGGGCCTGTCGGCCGCGGGGGCGTTTGGCGCGTCTCTCGCCATTGTGCTGGGCTGGCATGTCAGCTTTGTGCCCGACATGTGGCTGACCGCAGGGAGCGCCTTTGTCTGCGCTACCCTGTCCGTCTGGTTTTTGGACGTGCTGGTCCGGCTGCGCCAGGGGGGAACGGGCACTGTCATCCTGTGCGGCGTGGCCCTTGTTTTTTCGTTTCAGGCGCTGGTGGCCCTTATGCAGTTTGTGGCCACCGAGGATGCCCTGCAAAACCTTGTATTCTGGACCCTTGGCAGCCTGACCCGCACAACATGGGGCACCCTTGGCCTGCTGGCGGGCGCATTGGGGTGTATTTTTCCGTTCTCGCTACGGGCCGCGTGGCCGCTGACCACGTTGCGCATGGGCGAGGACCGGGCCGCAAGCCTTGGGGTGGACGTGCCCTGCCTGCGCCGCGCATCCCTTGTGCGCATAAGCCTTTTATGCGCACTGGCCGTGGCCTTTGTCGGGGTTATCGGCTTTATCGGGCTGGTGGCTCCCCATATCGCCCGCCGCCTTGTGGGGGAGGACCACCGCTTTTACCTGCCCGCCAGCATGTTGAGCGGGGCGTTCATTCTTTCCCTCGCAGCCCTTGTGGCGCGTGTGCTGGTGCCCGGTGTGGTGGTGCCCACCGGCATTGTGACCGCACTGGTGGGCATACCTTTTTTTCTGGTCATTGTTCTGCGCGGCGGGGGGGACGCGCCATGACCCACACCCCGCCCGCCGGGTTGGTGGTCAACAATCTGGGCGTGCGCTATGGCCGCAGGTCCGTGCTGGCGGGTGTTCACGCCGGGCCATTCCCCCATGGTGCGGTGTGCGCCGTGCTTGGCCCCAATGGCAGCGGCAAGTCCACCTTGCTGCGCGCCATGGGCGGGCTGCTCCGCGCCACGGGCGCGGTCACGCTTGACGGGGTGGACCTTGCCCCCCTGCCCCTGCCCCTGCGCGCGCAGCACTGCCTGTACCTGCCGCAGGCCCTGCCCGAGCCGGTGCGCCTGAACGTGCTGGACGCCATGCTGGCCGCCCGCCACGCCACCGGACGCCAGAGCGCCAGCACGACCGAGGACATAGACGCCGCCATGGCCTGCCTGCACGATGTGGGCATAGCCCACCTTGCCACGCGCAGCCTGCATGAACTTTCCGGCGGGCAACGCCAGCTTGCGGGGCTGGCACAGGCCCTTGGCCGCAAACCCCGCGCCCTGCTGCTGGACGAACCGCTAAGCGCTCTGGACCCCTATTACCAGCAGACCGTCATGGCCCTGCTCCGGCGTGAAACGACGCAGCGCGGCCTGGTGACCATAATTGTCCTGCATGACCTGAACATGGCGCTCAACCAGTGTGACCTGGCCTGCCTTTTGCACGATGGGCACATTCTGGCCTATGGCAGCCCAACGGACGCCCTGACCCCCGAAAACCTGCGCACCGTGTACCGTATTCAGGCACGGGTGGATGAGGGGTTGAACGGGCAACGCTTCATCAGCACCACAGGGGTGGTGTAAGGGCCTTAGGTGCCGCAATAGGTATAGGGCACGACCTCGTCCGCGCCGGGGGGTGTTGCAAAATGCTCCATGCCCGGCTGCGCCACATACGGGGTGGCCAGTACGTGCAGCATGGCGTGGAACGGTGCGTAATCCTCGTGCTCCACCGCGGCCTTGATCATGGCCTCCACCTTGTGGTTCCGCGGAATATAGCATGGGTTGACCCCCACCATGGCCTGGGCGCGGGCGGCCCAGTCCGCCCCACCCTGCTGCGCCACGCGGGCGCGCCACCGGGCCAGCCATGGGCCAAAACTGGCGGGCAGGCCCGTGGGGGCCACGTCCTGCCCGGACAGAACCCCGGCATGGCCAAGGGCACGGAAGGTGTTGGTCATGTCCGCTTTTTCCCGCTCCATCAGGTCCAGCAGGGTTTTGAACAGGGTTTCATCCTCATCCTGCTCACCCACAAGGCCCAGCTTTGCGCGCATGCCTGAAAAATAGGCGGCATGGAAATGGGGATGGAACGCCGCCAGCGCCTGCTGGGCGAGGTCTATGGCGCGTGTGTCCTCCTCCGCCAGAAGGGGGAGCAGCGCCTCGGCAAGGCGGGTCAGGTTCCAAAGTGCTACGGTGGGCTGGTTGGTGTAGGCGTAGCGGCCACGCTTATCAATGAAGCTGAACACGGTGGCGGGGTTGTACGTGTCCATGAAGGCGCAGGGGCCGTAGTCTATGGTCTCGCCCGATATGGCCATGTTGTCCGTGTTCATCACGCCATGAATAAAGCCAACGAGCATCCACCTGGCCACGAGGGCCGCCTGGGCCGCCACAACGCCTTGCAGGAGCGCAACATAGGGCTGCTCCGCCAGGGCGGCCTGCGGGTACAGCCGGGCAATGGCAAAATCGGCCAGAGCGCGCAGGCCCGGCTCGTCCTGTGTCGCGGCAAAAAACTGGACCGTGCCAACCCGGATGTGGCTGCGCGCCACGCGTGCGACAATGGCGCCGGGCAAGGGGGTTTCGCGGTAGACGCGCTCGCCCGTTGCCACCGCCGCCAGGGCGCGGGTGGTGGCAATGCCCAGAGCGGCCATGCTCTCGCTCAGCAGATACTCGCGCAGGACGGGGCCAAGGGCCGCACGCCCGTCCCCCCTGCGGGAATACGGGGTCGGGCCGGAGCCCTTGAGCTGAATTTCGTGCACCAGGCCGTGCCGGTCCACCACATCGCCCAAAAGCAGGGCGCGGCCATCGCCCAGCTGGGGCGAAAAATGGCCAAACTGGTGCCCCGCATACACGGTGGCCAGCGGGTCCATGCCCTGTGACATGTGGTTGCCCGCCAGCATGGCCAGCCCGTCCGGCCCCGCCAGCCAGTCCGCATCCAGCCCCAGATCACCCGCGAGCGCCCTGTTCAGCGCAATCAGGCGCGGGGCGGCAACCGGCGTGGGCTGTGTGCGGGCATAAAATCGGGAAGGCAGCGTTGCATAACCCTGCCCGATGGAGGAATGGGGCATTGTGACACCTCCTTGCAAAAAGCCTTGGCCAACCCGGCACGGGCACCAAGCCCTGCCGCAGCCGCACAACACACAGGAACGCACCACATGCGCGCGCGTGTGCACCTGTCTGGCACAGACACGGCGAACATGATAGGAAAGAGCCCGACCGGGCCACCGGCAGGCCGCGTTATGGCGCGCCTGAAACAACAGAACAAAACCGTTACATCGGAGCAACCAGGCCACTGGCCCCCACACCAGCGCCGCGGAAGACACGAGAACACCATGACCACCGCACCTGACAACATCGCCTTCAAGATCACCCGCAAAACGGACGGCACACCCGCCGCCGAGCGCGAAAGCCTGGTCGCCAACCCCGGTTTTGGCCGTGCATTTACCGATCATATGGCTGTTGTCACCTACACGGAAGGCAGGGGCTGGCATACGGCCGAAATTCTGCCCCGCCAGCCGCTCATGCTCGACCCCGCTGCCTCCGTGCTGCACTACGCGCAGGAAATTTTTGAAGGCATGAAGGCCTACCGCGCCCCCGACGGGCGCGTGCAGCTTTTCCGCCCCGAGGCCAATGCCCGCCGGTTCCAGAAGTCGGCCGAGCGCATGGCCATGGCCCAGCTCCCCGAAGACCTGTTCCTTGAGGCCGTGACCCAGCTAGTCAGCATTGACCGCGACTGGGTGCCCGCCCCCGAGGTTGGCACGCTCTACATCCGCCCGTTCATGATCGCCACGGAAGCAGCCCTTGGGGTCAAGCCTGCCTCCGAGTTCAAGTTCATTGTCATCGCCTGTGCGGCGGGGGAATACTTCTCCAAGGATGCAGGCCCGGTTTCCGTGTGGGTGGAGACCGACACCGTGCGTGCATCCCGCGGGGGCACGGGCACGGCCAAGTGTGGCGGCAACTACGCCGCCAGCCTGACCGCGCAGATGGAGGGCAAACACCACGGCTGCCAGCAGGTTCTGTTCCTCGACGCGGAAGAACGTCGCTGGCTGGAGGAAATGGGCGGCATGAACGTGATGATGGTGTTTGAAGACGGCACCCTGCTGACCCCCCCGCTTGATGGGGGCACCATTTTGCACGGCATCACCCGTGACAGCCTGCTGACCCTGGCGCGCGACGCGGGGCTGAGCGTAAAGGAAGAACGCTACGCGCTTGACCAGCTTTTTGCCGATGCCAAATCCGGCAGGCTGCGCGAAGTGTTCGCCTGCGGCACGGCGGCTGTTGTCTCCCCCATCGGAGCGTTCAAGAGCAAGACGGACACCTGCACCATCAACAACGCCAGGGTGGGCGAAGTCACTGCAAGGCCTGTCTCTTATACACATCTCCGAGCCCACGAGACACTGAGCGATCTCG
>CALCDN010000283.1 GCA_937900755.1 uncultured Acetobacter sp.
GGCCCCAGCGCAGGCCTCCCCCGCACAGCCCCCCACGGCGGGGGCTGCTCCTGTGCGCGCGGCTCCGGCACGGGCTCCCCCGGCCGCGCCGGCCCAGCCAGCCCCCCCCCCGGCACGGCGGAGCAGGGGTGTGCGCGTGCGCACCGTAACGCGGCCCAGAACGACGCCGCCCCAGCCACCGGCGGACCAGCCGTTTCAACCCTCGCAGGATACGTGGACACCCGCGCCGCAGTAACCCGCCCGTAACACGATGATGACCGTGCCGCAGGCAGTTGGTGCCCGCTTGGTGCAAGTAGATGGAAGTGGAGACCGTTAAATGCTGTTCATCGGGGGGCTTATTTTTGCGCTGCTCTGCGTGTTTGGTTCGTTCGTGGCGTCGGGGGGGGCGCTTGCGCCCCTTATCATGTCCATGCCGTTCGAACTGCTGACCATTCTTGGGGCGGCGGTGGGTATTTTTGTCATGTCCAACTCCAAGGATGTGCTCAAGGAATTCCCGCATTACCTGCGCCGGACCATCAAGGGTCCGCGCTACAACAAGGCGGCCTATACGGAGTTGCTGGTCACGCTGTTCCGCTTCATGCGGCTGGCGCAGGCCAAGGGCAACATGGCGCTTGAAGAGCATATTGAAAACCCGAACGACAGCAGCATTTTTGCGCTCTCCCCCAATGTGCGTGACGATGTGCCCACCCGCGCGCTGATCTGCGATTACCTGCGCCTGGTCAGCCTGAACATGGATGACGCCTACCAGCTTGATGAGGTCATGGGCCGCGAGCTTAAGAAAAACCTCAGCGAGGAACTGCATACTTCCGAAAGCCTGCAAAGCATTGCCGACGCCCTGCCTGCCCTTGGCATTGTGGCCGCCGTGCTTGGGGTTATCAAAACCATGGCCTCCATCAGCAAGCCGCCGGTCATTCTGGGTGAGATGATCGCGGGCGCGCTTGTGGGAACCTTTCTGGGTGTGCTTTTGTCTTATGGCGTTGTGGCCCCACTTGCGTCTAGGATGCGCGATGTGGTCATGCAGGACGCACGGTACCAGGACCTGATTCGCACGGTGTTCGTGGCGCATCTGCAAGGCAACCCGCCGCAGATCTGCGCGGAAATCGGGCGTAAGGACATACCCCATGCGTTTATGCCAACCTTTGCCGAGCTGGATTCCGCCCTGTCCGAGGCCAGTAATCCTGGCGCTGGTGCCGCGGCCTGAGCATAAGGGAATGTTGGCGGCGCGTCCGCTGGGGGGAGGGAGGAAGTCATGGGTATCAAGTCAACCAATGCTGCGAACCTGAACGAAAACACGCAGGATACGCCGCTTGCCTCCTTGCTGGCCGCCATTGCATCGCGGAGCAGTACGGGGGTTGCCAGTGCCACCTCCTCGCAGACAAGCGGTTTTGCCGCCGTGCTCAAGAGCATGTCAGCGGCCACCACCACCACGCAGCAGCCCGCCACCACGACCGCCACCACCACCCGCGCATCTCAGGCTGATACGGACCAGACGGACAGTGCGGCGGACACGACCAGCCAGAGCGACGCCACATCCGGCTCGTCCGCCACGCAGGCCAGCACCAGGGCCTCCGCAACAGCCAGCGCAAAGGCGGGCAAGGCCAATGCCAGCACGGCAGATGCTGCCACGGCGCGGACAGGAACAGCCCAGACCGGCACGGCCCAGACGGGCACGACCCAGGCCGCCAGGACCAGGAAAAACCGGTCCGACAGCAGCAGTGACGATGATGATGCCTCCACCGTAGCCACCAGTGC
The DNA here is from genome assembly GCA_937900755.1 of uncultured Acetobacter sp. GTDB lineage: Bacteria > Pseudomonadota > Alphaproteobacteria > Acetobacterales > Acetobacteraceae > Acetobacter. The sequence continues at coordinate 1,753 of CALCDN010000283.1, forward strand.
CACGGACGCTGCCAGCGCCAGCACAACCGACACCAGCCAGAATACCCCGGACACGCCAGCATGGAGCACGGCCGAAACGCTGATGCAGATGGTCATGCAGGGTGCTGCGGCCCTGGGGGGGCAGACCGTGGGCGCGAATACGGCGCAGGCTGGCGCGAGCACCACCACGGCAGGGGTGGAAACCACGCAGGCGGATGATCCCACGCTGGCCGACGCCTTGCAGGCTGCCTCCACGCTTGCCGCGTCCATACAGGCCAGTAGCGGGCAGAGCGGGGCCCTTGCGCCTTCAGGCGTGCTGCAAGGTGCTGGCCAGACAGCGGCGGACGCCTTTGCAGCACTGGGTTTGAGCACGCTTGCGGGGCAGAACGGGTCTGTATCCCTGAGTGCTGGCGTGCTGGGCATGGGCCTGTCCGGCCTGGCCACGGGGCCTGGCTCGGCCATGGCGCTACCCACCACAAGCGCTGCGGGCCTTGCCAGCAGCCTGTTCGCCGCCCCCACCACGCAGGCGCAACTGGCAGCCGCGACCACGGCTGCGGACGCGGCCACGGTGGGGAGCACGGTGGCCACCCACACGCCCGCCGAGCAGGCCGCCATCAAGGCCGCCGCCGCGACAACGCAGTCCTCCGCCACCACGGCCACTTCGTCCGACACGGATACGGCGCAGCAGGTGGCGCTTACGCTCCAGCAGGTTGCGGCGTCCATCAGCAATGTGAGTGTGACCCAGTCCACCCAGCAGGTGGCCCAGACATCGGACGGGGTTGCGGGGCTTTCCCTGACCACGGACGCGGCGCAGGCAGGTCTGGCGTCTGGCGCCACCACCGCCATGGTGGCTCTGGGCAGCACTGTGCAGGAGAGCACGGCCCAGGATCAGTCCGGTTTTTCGGGCCAGTCCGGGCAGGGCGCGGAAGGGGACGCCCAGGCCCTGCTGGCCGGGGATGGGGTGCAGTCCGGCGCATTGGCGCAGAACGTGGCGCAGAGTGCGGCAAGCTTTGCCTCCACGCTGGGTACGGCGCTGGGGGGGCAGACCGTGAGCGGGCAGTCCGCGCAGGCGGCGCCGGCCCAGGCCACGACAGCGGCCACGCAGGAAGATGGCGAGACCGCGGGCCTGTTCTCCCTCGCCAATGCGGATGGCACGGATACGGGCGTGTCCATGACCGTCATGACCGCCGATTCCACACCGGTGCATGTGCGCGTGCAGGGGACGGATGGCGTGACCACGGGGGTTGTGCTGCAAAGCGAGGACGCCGCAACCGCCCACCATCTGGCCAATACACGGCACGAGCTTGTTGCGGCACTGGACGCGGCGGGTGTAAATGTGGGACAGCTTAAAATAGATG
>CALCDN010000284.1 GCA_937900755.1 uncultured Acetobacter sp.
CTCCTGCCAGAGGCCCTGACCCCCGAGGGCGGGCTGCGCACCCACCCCGGCCTATGGCCGGACAAGGGCGGCATGGACGGCTTTTTTGCCGCCCGCTTCACCCGCGCGGCCTGAACCACACTCCCCCGTGCGGGCAGCCACCCTGTAAAAGCGCACAAACCGTTTTTCTCCAGTTGCGCAGGCGGCCGCTATTGCGGATAAACGAGGAATGAGCCCTGCACCATTCCCCCTGATTGCCCCAAGTCTTCTGGCCGCCGATTTCGCGCGGCTGGGAGAAGAAGTGGACGCCGTTACCCGGGCCGGGGCGGACTGGGTCCATCTGGATGTGATGGATGGCCATTTTGTGCCCAATATTTCCTTCGGCCCAGCCGTGGTCGCGGCCCTGCGCGGGCACACCACCTTGCCGTTTGACGTCCACCTGATGATCGCCCCCGTGGACCCCTACCTGGAGGCCTTTGCCCAGGCGGGTGCTGACCAGATTCTCATTCACATAGAAGCCGGCCCCCATACGCACCGCTCGCTCCAGCTTATCCGCCAGTTGGGAGCAAAGCCGGGCATTGTGCTCTGCCCGGCAACACCTGCCGAGGCCATTGCCGAGGTCATGGACCTTGTGGACGTTATTCTGGTCATGACCGTCAACCCCGGTTTTGGTGGCCAGAAATTCCTGCCAAGCCAGTTGCCCAAGATTACAACCCTGCGGGACATGATTACCCGAAGCGGGCGCGACATCCGCCTGGCCGTGGATGGGGGCATAGACGTGCAGACAGCCCCACTGGCAACACAGGCGGGAGCGGATGTGCTAATCGCGGGCAGCGCCGTTTACGGCAGGCCGGACTACGCTGCGGCCATTGCATCCCTCCGTCCCGCTTGACCTGCCGCATGGTGCCCAACACGCAAACACGCCAAATCATGCCATAAAGGGCCACTACTGTAGCCAATCCCAACTTCCAGCCTTTGGAGTTACACTCGCCTGATGCCCCTTCGCCGCTGGACCCGTGGACCCCGCCTTGCCTACGCCATGCGCAACCCGCTTGGCGGATTTGAGCGTGTTCCTGCCGCACCTGCCGTTGTGCTGCGAGACCTGTGGCCGGGCAACGCCACGGTAGGGGAAAAGCTGGTCCGTAACCGGACCGAGTTTGAAGGGGTCTCCCGCACGCTCCAGCCCGGCGTATGGGACGACCCGGCATGGCCTGCCGCCTACCGCCGGTGGCTACAGGGTTTTGGCTGGCTACAGGACCTGCGCGAACTCGGCGCGGAATCCGCCCGGATCAGGGCGCGCACGCTTGTGGCCCACTGGGTCCGCCTGCCTGCTGCGGAACGGGCCGTCATGGACCCGTCCATTACCGGCGCGCGCCTGTGCGCATGGCTTGGCTGCTACGAATTTTTTGCAGCCTCCGCCGATGACAATTTTCGCCAGCACCTGATGGCCTCGCTCATGATGGAGGCGCGCTCCATCATGGTGCTCATGCCCGAGGCCGTTTACGGCTGGCAGGCGCTCTGCGCGCTCAAGGGATTGCTGGCGGTTGCCGTATCCATTCCCGATTGCCCCGAATTCCTGACCCGCTACCTGCGCCTGATTGACGATGTCATCGCAAGCCAGATTCTGCCCGATGGCGGGCACATCACCCGCAACCCCGAAGACCTGTTCCTGAGCGTCAAGGAACTGGCGGAGATGCTCTACATTCTTCAGGTCGCGCGCCTGCCGTTGCCCACGACACTGGTCGAGGCCGCCGACCGCACGGTTCCCGCCCTGCGTGCCCTGCGACATGGAGATGGCGGGCTAGCGCTGTTTAACGGCAGCAGCGAGCGCGACCCGCAACTGGTGGAGCTTGTGCTCAACCGCGCCTCCCGCACGCGGGTTGTAGCCGCCGGGCTGCCAGAAAGCGGCTTTGCGCGCCTGAGCAGTGGGCGCGCCCTGCTCATAGCCGATGCCGCGGCCCCCGCCCCCACCGGGTTTGACCACGCGGCCCATGCGGGTATGCTGTCGTTCGAGTTTTCGTCGGGCAAGCAGCGGCTGATCGTCAATTGCGGCTCAAGCCGGCAAAAAGGCTGGGCGGAGGCCCTGCGCTACCCGGCTGCCCATTCCGTAATGGAACTGGCGGCCATGTCCCCCATGACGTTCGAAACCAGTGGCGCCACCAGCAGGCCACCACAGGTCAGCCGCACCCACGCAACGCAGGATGGCGCGCACTGGCTGGACATGACCCATAACGGGTATGAAAGCCAGGGCGGCGGCGTGTACCACCGTCAGCTTTACCTGGGCAAGGATGGCCGCACCTTGCGAGGAGAGGAAAAACTGGAAGGGGCAACCCTTGCCCGCGCTCCGTGCGTGCGCTTCCACCTCCATCCTGACATCATGGTGGAACCAACCGAAAACGGCCATCTCTTGCATAGCGAGGAAGAAAGCTGGCTCTTCCAGTCCGATGGACAGGTCCGTGTGGAAGAAAGCGTGTACCTCGGCCTGGGCCGCAGGATAACCACCTTGCAGCTT
>CALCDN010000285.1 GCA_937900755.1 uncultured Acetobacter sp.
GGGTTAGGAGTTCGAGTCTCTTCGGGTGCACCAGATTTTCCCAAAATAAAATATCAGCCCGTTACAGAATTGTATTTTGTAATTCTTCCTGACAGATCATTCTGTTCAGAGGCCCAAGTGGCTTTGGCTGTGTAAAATACGCCCTACAAGACACCGCCCCCCACACAACACCGTAACCACAAAGCGTGGGATCATCTTCCAGCCCACACTGGTACAGTGCGGTGGCGAGGCTTGCCGGACCATTTAAAAAATCAAACTTTTTGAAAATACCGTAACTTTGCACAAATTACGGTATTCTCGTCTGTTATGTGGCGGCCTATTGCGCAACCGGCTTGCACACGGGTTGCACCGGTTCGCCGTTCATGACCTTTTTTGTAAAACCTGCTGAATCCATCATGGATGCCAGAACAGCCTGCGAATGGTCCTGCCCTTTATACAAGTGCGCCTGCACCACCGTTCCGGCCTTGCAGGCGTCTTTTACCAACATAAGCTGGCCTTGTGGGGCAACATCCCGGTCTGTTGTGCCAATGCCAACAAACAGCGGCACATCCAGCTTGAGGGTGGGAAACGCCATGGCCTTGAACGCAGGCGCCAGGGCCTGCGGCAGGGTTGGCTCAAACGCATTGGCCCGGGTCAGCCCTTCTGTTTTAATGCGCTCCATCAAAGGACGGGCGCAGATTTCCGATGCCGCATGGAATTCGGGCATGGCCCGTTCCGTAAAGGCCTGGCCTGGATTGAACGCGGGATTCAACCCGGCTTCGGACGCCCCGATCAACAGGGCATAGGCGACAACAGGGTCTATGCCGCTGGCACTGTTCTGCGGTTTGGCATGCAATACGGCTTTAATCACTTCGGGCGACATATAGGGAATACCCGTGGCCACCACGCCCCGCACATGCAGTGCTGGCGCATAGGCCGGAGCATAGGCGGCGGAAGCAAAGGCTGCCCCCGCTCCCTGAGACTGCCCGACAATCATGATATTATTGCTCAGGTCCGGCAGGCCCGCCAGTGCCGCCCTTACGCCATCGAGCACACTATAGGCTTCGGTGCGGGCGTTCAGGTACGGGTGTGTGCCATCGCTCCCCAGCCCCTGGTAATCCGTGGCGACAATGGCAAAACCACGGTGCAGCCACTCACCCAGATACGTCTGGTCCCGTGCGGAGCGTGGGTTGCGTGATGGGGCGCAGCTATTGGCAATACCCACCGTGCCATGCGCCCATGCCACAATTGGCCACCCACCCGCAGGCGCTGGGCCAGAAGGGTAGATAACAACACCTGTAACCGGCACCAGACCCGCCCCGGAAACCCCGTTGGTGGACAGGTACTGGATGCTGTAGGCCGGACCACTGCCCACAACCCCCAGATCAGCCGCGAGGGGCTGATGCTGCGTCAAGGAGCCTGAAACCTGAACAGGCGGAACCGGTGCGGGCGGCACTGGCGTCTGGCAGGCCGCCAGTGCGAGCAGGGAAACAGCGGCAACAAGGTGCTGTAGAGACTTCATGGAATACCCCTTATTCGGGGCCAATCCGCCCCACATTGCAAAAAACCGGCCAAAACTCAAGCGTTCCGCCAGTTTTACGCATGTAGAGTTCCATTATCCCACCAGGGATGCAAGGACACAAAAAACCCAACACCCCCCTGTGCTCATTACCGTTACCGGGCCGCGGTTACGCGCCATACGGTATTGCCCACGTCATCCGCGACCAGCAAAGCGCCTGTCTGGTCAATGACAACGCCCACAGGACGCCCATGCACATGCTCCTGATCCGGGGTTAAAAAGCCTGTCAGCACGTCTTGCGGCATACCCTCGGGCTTCCCTGCGACAAAGGGCACATAAATAACTCTGTACCCGCTTTTGGGCCGCCGGTTCCATGACCCGTGCTGCCCCACCATAACGCCATGCTGGAAGTTCTGGGGTAAAAGCCGCGCGGTGTCTGTAAATGTCAGCCCCAGGGATGCGGTGTGTGGCCCAAGCGCGTAATCTGGCGCACGCGCTGTAACAACCAGGTCGGGACGTGGAGGATTGACCCGCACATCCACATGCTGGCCATAATAGCTGTAGGGCCAGCCGTAAAACTCCCCGTCATGCACGGAAGTTATATAATCGGGCACAAGGTCACTGCCAATTTCATCACGCTCATTGACCGCCACCCATAAAGCGCCTGTCTGCGGTTCCCAACCCATGCCATTGGGGTTGCGCAAACCCGTTGCATAAGGCTCCAGCTTTCCGGTTTGCAGGTCAAGCCTGTCTATGCGTGCGCGCCCTTCCTCCACCGCCATGCCGTGTTCGGCCACATTGCTGTTGGACCCCACGGTTACGTACAGGAACCGTCCATCCGGGCTGGCAAGAATATTTTTGGTCCAGTGGTGGTTATACCCAGCGGGTAGATCAACCACTTTTACAGGTTGGGCCGTAATATGCGTATCACCCTGATGGTACGGAAATTTCACAATGGCATCGGCGTTCGCCACGTACAGGTCATTCCCGACCAGCGCCATGCCAAAGGGGGAATTAAGGTGGTCCAGCAGGACCGTCTGCAAGGTTGCCGCCCCTTTGGCGTTTTCATCACGCAGCAACATAATCCGGTTCGGGCTGGGCATGCCTGCACCCACCTCACCCATGACAAAACCGGCAATACGGTTTTTGACAGTTTGTATGTCCGTGCCCGGAGACGTGCTCTGGGCCACCAGCACATCGCCATTGGGCAGGGTATATAACCAGCGTGGATGGTCCAGGTTGGTGGCGAACGCCGTAACACCAAGCCCTGGCGCGGGCGTTGGCCGCTCTCCGTTTTTCCATCCAATCGGATGGGCGATATTGACCGTGGGCAATGGCCGCCCGGCCGGGGCAGGCAGGAGCGGGTCTGGTCCCATGCCCTGCTCAACAGAAAAAACCGCATGCTCTGTGCGGGAATACTGAACCACGCCACCAACAACCGCAGCACACGCAACAAGCACGCCCGCCGCCACCCAGATGTTTCGACCACTCATAACCCGCCCTCCACACTCCGCCTCAGACAATAACCACCCAGGCCACAGCCCCCCGCTCCAGCGCGGCTCCGCACAAGGCAGGCTGGCGGCGGCACAAGGCGCATGCCCGTGTCATAACATGAATTTTCATTGCATCCTCCCACAAGAACACGCGTTACTCCAAACGCTCTCTTCGTTATGAGAGAGGCACAACGCCTGATTTGAGAACACGCATGTTCATACAACCTCTTGCTCCCGTGGGTCACAGCCTGCTGCTTTCCTTTGTTGTAGCCGCCTGCCCAATTCTTGTTACCCTGTTCATGATGGGGGTTTTACGCCGCCCCGCCTGGCAGTCCTCCCTTGGGGGGCTGCTTGTAGGGCTGGTCATTGCCACTGGCCTGTGGGGCCTCCCGCCCGCGCTGGCCGCGGCCAGCATTGCCAATGGTGTGGTTTTTTCGCTCCTGCCGGTCATGTGGATCGCACTTTGCGCCCTGCTTTTGTTTAATGTGGCCGTACATAACGGCCGGTTTGACGCTTTTCGGGGCTGGATTATCCGGCATGTGCCCAATGACCGGCGCATTATTCTGATTGTGCTTGGCTTCTGCTTTAGCGCCGCGCTCGAAGGTGTTGCAGGGTTTGGCACACCCGTGGCCATTACAAGTGCTTTGCTGATCCTGCTGGGTTTTCCAGCACTCGATGCCCTGACCTATGTGCTGATCTTCAATTCCGCGCCCGTGGCGTTTGGGGGGCTGGGTATTCCCGTAACCGTGCTGGGCTCCATTACCGGACTGCCCCCGGATGTGCTGGGAGCTACGATTGGCCGCCAGCTTACCCCCTTTGCCTGCCTTATTCCCTTTTATGTCATGGCGCTTTACGGCGGCTGGCGTTCCGTGCGCCAGACATGGCCCATCCTGCTTGTGGCGGGGGGAAGCTTTGCCCTGACCTTGCTCGTGGTTTCCGGCGCGGGGCTGTACAGCCTGAGCAATGTGCTGTCCTCCAGCGTCTCACTCGTGGCCAGCATTGTATTCTTGCGTGTGTGGCAGCCCAAGCCCGACCCGGACTACGCCATAGACCTCAGCCAGATCGAGCATAAGGACCAGGCAAAAACCGCCCCCGTCCCGCTCTGGCAGGGCTGGATTCCGTGGGTTACGGTTATTGTCGTGGTCATTGCGTGGGACGCGCTGCATATTGCGCGCATTGGAGCGCTGCTCGTGCACTGGCCCGGCCTGGACAATGCTGTCTTCATATCGCTGTATAAATCCGTTTACGCTGCGGTGTGGAAGTTTGAACCCCTTGGCACAGGCACGGCCATTCTGGTTTCCGCCATATTGAGTGCCGTGTTCACCCGCACCACGCTCGGCCAGTTTGGCGCGGCCATTGCCACCACCTTGCGGCAGGCATGGCTGGCGGTTGTCACCGTGGCGCTGACCATCGGGCTGGCGTTTTTGATGAACTATTCGGGCATGACCTACACGCTGGGTTATGCTGTGTCTTCGACGGGAATGTTCTTCCCGCTCATTTCGGTCTTTCTGGGCTGGATCGCGGTCTTCCTGACCGGGAGCGACACATCGGGCAATGCGCTGTTTGGCAACCTGCAGGTTGCCGCGGCCCACCAGCTCTCGCTCGACCCTGTTCTCTTTGCCTCGGCCAATTCATCCGGTGGGGTCATGGGCAAAATGATCTCGCCCCAGAACATTACCACCGGTGTGTCCGTAACATCCCTCAAAGGGCAGGAAGGCGTTGTGCTGGCCCGTACGTTCAAGCACAGCCTGTTCCTGACCTTTTGCATGGGTGTTCTGGTGGTTATCCAGCAGTTTGTCCTGCGGTAAATACCCAAGGTCCTGCGCCGCGCCCACCTGTGGGCAGGCGCGGGACCGTATTGTGCTCAGCCTTTAACGACAGGTTGCAGAATATGCACCTGCAAGGGGGCATCAAGCTGGTCTTCAAGGGCTGCGGCCAGTTTTTTGAAGTGAGGCGTTTCCATATGGTCAGCCAGCGCCTGCCGGCTTGCCCAGCGTTCAATAAAAATCAGCGTCTGCGGGTCATCGAGGTCGCGGTTGGGCACGTACTGGCGGTTTGTGGCCTCCGCGCGGGAAGGCGCCACACAGGCAGCCATGGCCTTTGCCACATCCTCCTCACGGCCCACCTTGGTCTTGAGAATGGCAACAACTGTAATTTCATCACTCATGGGATCGGACCTTTTATCTTCCAGAAGAGGGGCAATACTCGGGTATGATAGAAAAATGACGCCCGCCTGGCTACCGGCCCCCGGCCTGTTTTTGCGCACTCATGCGCCCTGCCGCGCATTTGCCGGCTTGGAGGGAGCCGGTACGCCCCTTATAGTCTTTCCCAGCCCCACCTTACCGGTGGGCCGGTTCCTGCCCAGGCTCTCCTGGCACCAGACCGCCCATACCTCTGGCCCCTCACGCACCGGATTGACCGCTCCATGCTTCCTGTTCTGATGTTTCCACAGTTTGACCCGGTGCTGGTGCATTTCGGGCCGCTGGCTGTTCGCTGGTATGCGCTCTCCTACATTCTGGGCATTGTGCTGGGCATCATGCTGCTCCGCAGGCTGCTTGCCCTGCCCCCGCGCGCGGGCACCACGGATCTGGCGGATGACTTTTTAACCTGGGTGACCATTGGCGTGCTCGTGGGGGGGCGGCTTGGGTATGTGCTGTTCTACCAGCCCAGCTACTACCTCAGCCACCCGGTTTCCATACTGGAAGTGTGGCATGGCGGCATGTCCTTCCACGGTGGGGCGCTGGGGGTAATTACCGCCATGGTGCTGTTTACGTGGCGGTACAAACTCACCTTTCTGGCCTTTGCGGACCGCGTGACCGTGGCTGTGCCCATCGGGCTGGGGCTTGGACGTCTGGCCAACTTCATCAACGGTGAACTCTGGGGCCGCGAAGCCCCCGCCAGCCTGCCATGGGCCATGATTTTTCCAACCGGGGGGCCAATCCCGCGCCATCCTTCCCAGCTTTACGAAAGCCTGACCGAGGGGCTTTTGCTGTTTCTGATCCTTTTTGCCGCCTCGCGCCGCCAGTCCGTGCGTGAACGCCCCGGTTTTCTGGCTGGCATGTTCCTTGTGGGATATGGTTGCGCACGGTCCTTTTGCGAATTTTTCCGCGAACCGGACTCTTTTCTCGGCTTTCTGCCCGGCGGCATTACCATGGGGCAACTCCTGTGCCTCCCCATGCTGGTCGCGGGCATTGTTCTGATGATGAACGCCCGCCGCCAGCCCATTTACCTTGGCCTGCCCGAGCCACATGATCAACCCGCTGCAAAAAACTGAACGGACCTATGGCACCACACATCTACCACGCAGAGCGACTTGACCACTTTATGGCGCGGGTAAACACCCAGTACTATGCCGAAACACCGTTCCTGTCGGACTTTATTACCGCACCAGAAATTTCTCAGGTTTTTGGCGAACTGCTGGGCGCATGGGCCATTACGGTCTGGCATGGCATGGGCTCCCCGCCAAAGCTTATTCTGGCCGAAGCCGGGCCGGGCCGGGGCACGCTCATGGCGGATGCCCTGCGCGTTATTACCCGCCAGGCCCCCACCATGGCGCACGGCCTGAGCGTGCATCTGGTCGAAACATCGCCCCGGCTACGGCAGGTGCAGGCGGAAATTCTGCACCCCTACACGCAACCTGTGTGGCACAAGCATGTGGACGACATACCCGCAGGCCCCATGATCCTGCTTGCCAACGAATTTCTCGACGCACTCCCCGTCCGGCAGTTCATCCAGACCAACACGGGCTGGCATGAGCACTACGTGGCCAACAAGACGCTGGAACTGATCTCCTGCACAGCCCCAACCCTGCCTGACAGCCGCATACTGGAGCCCAACAGTGTTGTGGAAGTGTGCGAACAGGCCCAGCATATTGTGCGTGATCTTGCCCACAGGTTCCTCCATTCACCCGGCGCGGCCCTGTTTATTGA
>CALCDN010000286.1 GCA_937900755.1 uncultured Acetobacter sp.
GCTTTATGGGGGTCAATCAGCGCGGGGGAGAAGGGGCGGGGAGTTTTAACAAATTTACCGAAAACGCCCGCCGTCTCCGTCTGTACCTGTCCTGGCGTTACAAGGATTGGGTTGTTAACGTAACACCGGATTTTGGTGCGAATAACAGCGATGGCACCGTAAGCCTGTTCGAAGCCAATATGAACTATACTGGCCTGCACAACACGACTTTGACCGTAGGCTATTTTCAGCCGCGCATGGAAGAAGACAGTGCGGAACGCTCCGGGGCATTTGAATTCCTGGAACGTCCCACCATTGTTGACCTGGTGCGTAACATTGCTGGTGGTGTTGCACGCTTTAGCGTTGGTGGTGAACATTACGAAAAACGCTGGCTGGTTGCAGGCTATTTTACCGGGCAGAAGTTTGGTGACCGGACCACGACAACAACCATAACAGACAGCCAGACGGGGGCGGTATTCCGCGCCACAGGCCGACCCTATGTTTCTGAGAACATAGATGTGCATGTTGGTGTCGGTGCGACGGCTGCGTTCAAGGTCAACCAGTCCAGTGCGGGCCGGACATATACCCTCAAGGATAACCCCGAGGTACCGTTGGGCGAAACCCAGTTGTTAACATCTGGCGCTTTGACAAATATTTCCCAAATCTGGGCGGCAGGGCCACAGTTCGGGTTCCGGTATAAAAAGTTCCTGCTCAAAGGGGAGTATTATCATGTTGGTGTACAGCATGATAACGTGACGGGAAGCTCTACTCTGCCGGCCCTTAATTTTGACGGCTGGTATGTTGCGGCCAACTATACTCTGCTCGGTCATGGCCGTGGCTATAACGAAAAAATTGGGGCCTTTACAACCCCAGGTGTTGAATATGATTTTGATCCCGCAAAAGGGCACTGGGGTGCTCTGGAAATCAGTGGTCGCTGGAGTGTAACGGATCTTCGCACGCCAGGCACTACCGCCAACAGCTCGGGCACTCTTGTTCAGGCCAGCGGCCAAACCGGTGGGGACAAGCAGACAGTCTGGCAAGGTGGGCTGAACTGGTACCCCAACCAGCATATCAAGGTCATGCTCGATTACACGCACTTCAGTGTATCCAGCTTTAATAGTAGCGCAAAATCAACGGACCCCAACCTTTTGGGGCGGAGTGGCAACGCTGTTGTCGGTCGCGTGCAGGCCGCTTTCTAATCTGACTTTATTATCAAGGAACAGACTTATGAAACAGAAAAACTTTTCCAGTGTCCGTCGCGCCGTCCTCAAAGCAACGGCTGTGCTGGGTGTCTCTCTTCTTGTGGGGCTTCAGTCTTCGGCCAGTTATGCTGAATCATATCATCTTCTGAATGTTTCCTATGATCCGACCCGCGAACTCTATGCCGATGTCAACAAGGCATTTGCCGCGGAATGGCACAAGGAGCATCCGGCCGATACCGTAAGTGTTAAATCGGCACATGGTGGCTCGGGGGCGCAGGCCCGTTCCGTTCTGGAAGGGGCGCCAGCAGACGTGGTTACACTCGGGCTGGCCTATGATATTGATCTGCTGGCCCAGCATGGCCTGATTGCCGCGGACTGGCAGAGCAGGCTGCCCCATAACGCCACACCATACACCAGCACCATTGTCTTTCTGGTGCGCAAGGGTAACCCCAAGAATATTCACGACTGGCCGGACCTTGTCCGTGATGGCGTGCAGGTTATTACTCCCAACCCCAAAACATCGGGTGGTGCGCGCTGGAACTATCTGGCGGCATGGGGCTGGGCCCTGCACCAGAAAGGCGGCACGCCAGAAACCGCCAAGGCTTACCTGAAAGACCTGTTCAAGCATGTTCCAGTGCTGGATACGGGCGCGCGTGGGGCAACCAACAGCTTTGTGCAGCGCAATCTGGGCGATGTCCTGCTGGCTTGGGAAGACGAGGCGCTGCTTGCCACGCGTGATATAGGCCCGGACAAGTTTGAGATTGTTGTGCCCTCCCAGACTATTCTGGCCGAGCCTCCGGCCTCTTTGGTGGACAAGAACGTCAAGGCGCATGGGACGGAAGCGGTTGCCAAGGCGTATCTGGATTTTCTTTTCACGCCAGAAGGCCAGAAGATCGGGGCAAAACATTATTTCCGCCCGGTTGATCCCGCTATTTTGGAAGAAAACAAAGCCCTTTTCCCCCAGGTGGTCACGTTTGACGTCAAAAGCCTGGGTGGTTGGACCAAGCTGCAGAAAGAACATTTTTCTGATGGTGGGGTTTTCGACAGTCTCTATAAATAAAAAAGCCTATGCGCCGCACATAACCGTGCGGCGCTTTTTTTGAATCACGCTGAGTCAATAACAGTAAACACAAACGACGTTGGCGTACCAATTGGCACAAAATGCCATGTAAACTCCAAGGCCCCGGTTTCTGTATTGACCCGTAGGGACGTAATGCAGTCACTGCGTTGGTTGGCGACAAAGACAAATTTTCCCGATGGGTCAAAACTGAGAGCCCGCCCGTAATCCGCATGAACCCAGACTTCGTCGAACAAGGTTATTGAACCATCCTCATGCACTTTAAAACAGGCAATGGCGTTGCCTAGCCTGTTGGTTACGTAAAGAAATTTTCCTGTAGGGTGCAGAATAATCTCGGCGGCCAGAGTGCTGCCCCGGAACTGCGCGGTGACTGTAGATGCCGTTTGCTTGACCTGCAGGGCCCCTGTCTGGGGGTCATAATCGGCAACAACCACGCGGGAATCCTGTTCGCCCAGAATGTAGACGACCTTGCCGTCATGGCTGAAGCAGAAGTGGCGGGGGGCGGAGCCAGGTTCCATATCCAACCATGGTTTTTGGGCCGGTTTTAATGTGCCGCTATCCATGTCAAACCGCCAGACATAGACCCTGTCCAGCCCTGCATCACACGCCAGAACGAATTTGCCCGCAACATCGGACTGAACCATGTGCACATGGGAGCCGGAATGGTCACTGACCGCATAGTTGCCTGGCGGATTGTCTGCCGCGCGTTCTGGCATTTTGGGGCCGGTATTGTGCACAATATCTGTTAACAGGCCCAGGCTGCCATCTGCGTGGGCGCGCATGACGGCGGCACTCCCCCCGGTATAGTTGGCAATAAATACATATTGCCCCGATGGGTGAACACTCAGGTGAGCAGGGTCAGCCCCTCCGCTACTCATGACATTGAGTTCTGTTAGAACACCCGTGTGGCGATTGACCCTGAAAGCCGTGACGGAGCCTGTGTGCCCCCCTCCAAAATCATTGATTTCATTGACCGTGTACAAGGTATTCTGGTCAGGAGAGAGTGCCAGAAACGATGGGTTGTCAGCGGGGGTTACGTGTCCCAGCTGCGTGAGAACGCCAGTTTCGACATTCATTTCAAAAAGAGTAATACCTGTGGCGTTACTTTCCGCCGGGCCAGAGCGGGTATAACCACCGACATAACATAAACTACGGGGGCCTGATTTCTTGGCCGCTTTTTCCGGGGTGGCTTTAGGCAGGGCCGCCT
>CALCDN010000287.1 GCA_937900755.1 uncultured Acetobacter sp.
CCCGCCACCAGAGCCGCACCCTGCTGGCGCATGGCCTGCGCCAGCCCCGCACACGCCACCACGCCACCACAGAGCAGCAGGACACCTTGCGAAAGCAGGGGTAGCTCCCCGACCTCCGCCAGCAGGCGGCCAAGCAGGAACAGGCCAATACAGGCTGGCAAGACCGCAAGCGGCCCACGCTGGACGCCAACAGCCCACCCCACAAGCAGAACCATGACCCCCAGCAACGGCACGGACAAAGCACTATCGGCTGGAATACAGGCAGGCAGAACCGCAAAAGGCAGGCACAGCCCACGCTTGCCATGCCCGGACAGCAGCACAAGGGCGGTGCCGGTAAAAAGACCGAACACCAGCGGCGAGAGCGCAAGAACGCCCAGGCAGGCCAGCACGCAGGCAACCCCCGCACGCCCCCTGCCAGCCAGCGCGCCCACACAGGCCAGAATGGCCAGCATGGGCAGGGATGGCCCATCTGCCCCGAACACGGGAAACCACCCCAGCTCCCCTTCTACCCTGAAGGACGCCCCCCCCAGGGCCAGCGCCGAGGCAAGCGCCCACAGACCCGGCAGAATTTCTGCCCGCCAGACCACCACCCCGCGCAGGAGCCTGTCCGGCACAACGGCAAAAACACCCAGTGCCACCAGCACCAGAAGCAGACCACAAAGAACGGAAGAAAGAAGAATGGAACCCGGCCCCAAAACGACAATCATGAAAACCGGCGGATAACACCATGAGTGCAGGCTGAATACAATCGGTTCAACCTCGCGCTACCCTGGCCAGGACGTTTTTCCCGCCCTTGGGGTGCTCGCCATGCCGGTCGATGGCATGCGCATACGCGCAAACCACCCCTTTTTGTGCTGCACCGACAAAGGCAGGGCAGAATAGACATCGGGCACGGCCTCGACCAGAATAAGGCTGCCCCCACCTGGGCAGAGCACCTTGCCCGCAATGTCCATCCGCCTGCCCTGCCGGAGCGTGCGGCAGGCGTGGCTGGCGGGCATGAACACCGCCTCGTCCCACTGTTCGGCCCGCAGCATGGCCGCGGCCAGCAACTGACGCAGTTTGGGTCGCGTAAAAGAGGCATCCCGCGCAAAAGGAGTCCGGCGCAGCCTTGCACGCCCTCCCAGGCGGCTGGGCACAACCATGAGCAGCCGCCCATCGTCCTTTAACGCACGGGCAGCGGAGCGCAGCAGGGTTACCGGGTTTTCGCGCCCCTGCAGGGCGTGCACCAGCAGAATACGGTCAAACCTCTGCTCCTCAAACGGCAGGCTCGCAGGGTCCACCACACAGCATTGACCATGCTGGAAAGCCATGTCCGCCCGCCGCGTGGTCCCAAGATATGCGCCTATGCGCAGCGTGGACCCATCGCCCACCGTGTGCAGGTAGGGGGTTGCCCCCCCCAGGCCCAGGACCGACTGGTTTTTAAGCTCGGGCCAGAACCACCGCATACGCTCCCCCAGCAGGCTGACACACACCTTGCCCGATGGAGTCCCGTAAAAGCTTTCTTCGCGCGACATGGCATTCTGCATGGTTCATGCCTATCATAGGTTTGCCTGCCAAAGCCATGACCCAACCCTTGCCAGAACAGGAGGCCCCATGCCCCTTACCATCCGCGCCATTCCGGTTCTGAGCGATAATTACGCGTGGCTCCTGCGCGATGAGGCCACGGGCATGACCGCCATCGTGGACCCCGGCGAGGCTCCCCCCATAGAGCACGCACTGGAGCAAGTCGGGCACAGACTGGATTTTATTCTGCTGACCCACCACCACCAGGACCACATTGGCGGCACCGGCGCCCTGCGCGCCCGCTACCATGCCAAGGTGGCTGGCCCGGCGGCCGAACAGCACCACCTGCCGCCGCTGGATATCCCCCTCCACGACAATGACACGATTGCAATCGGCCAGAGTGTGGGGCGTGTCATTGCCGTGCCAGGCCACACGCTGGGCCATATCGCATATTATTTTGACCAGCCCCCTGCCCTGTTCTGCGGGGATACCCTGTTCAGCCTGGGCTGTGGCCGCCTGTTTGAAGGCACGGCGGAGCAGATGTTTACAAGCCTTGCCCAACTGCATGACCTGCCCGGGCGGACCCTTGTGTGCTGCGGGCATGAATACACGCTCGCCAACGCCATTTTTGCCCAGCACGTGGACCCCGCCAACCCGGACCTGGCCGCCCGCGCGCATGACGTGCGCGCCCTGCGGAACAAGGGATTACCAACCGTGCCCTCCACCCTGGCCCTTGAGCGCGCGACAAACCCGTTCCTGCGCGCCCCCGATGCCCAGGCGCTGGCCAGCCTGCGCAGGCAAAAAGACGTGTTTTAGGCAAAGCCCCGGCGGACTGGCCCGCTATTGCGTGGCCGGAGCCGCCTGCAGCGGTTGCACCAGCCTGAGCACCGGCAGAATACGCTCCAGCGGCACAGCGCCCATGTAAACATAGCCATCCCGCGCGGATAGCGACAGAACGAGCTTGCCCCCGGCCCTGTCCCCCCGGGCGATCATTTCCTCCAGCGTGCCCTTAAAGGCCGCCGCCTGCTCGGGAGGCAGGATTTTTTCCGGTTGCAGGCGCTCCACAAACGGTTTCCAGTCCCTGACCGTCAGCCAGAAATCCCCGGTCATGGCCGTGGCGTGCCCGCCTCGTACATGCCCGGTCACACCCAGCTTGAGGCCATTCCAGTCTGCTGATGCCTTTTGCACGAGCAGTTCGGGCCAGATGGCCTGCCCGCTTTCTTCTTCCTGTTCCAGCACGCGCAGACGCTCATACGGTCCGGGCATGGAAAAGGCCGCTTTGACGTTTTCCAGGTGCTGGGGCCATGTGGGAACGGTCATTTGTTCAACAGACAGGGACAGGCCAAGCACGCTGGCCTGAAACGTGGCCTGCGTGTTCCACAGCCATTCGCCACGGACATGTGTCATGCTCACGCCGGAAGCGCGCACATGCACAAACGGGGCCGTAAAAGCCGCCCGCCCCGCAGGCCCGGAACGCGCGGGCAGGAAAACCTCCACCGGGCTGCCTTCGAGCACAAACAGGCGCCTGTCCTCCACGCCGTCATGCACATAGGGCACGCTCAGGGACTGCGGTCCATCCAGTTGCATGCGCACCTGCAACGGGTGCCACGCAAGCACTTCCAGCAGCACATGGCTGGCCGCGTAGTCCACAGCGCGTGGAGCCTGGCCATCATGCGTGGTGGGCGCACAGGCCACATGCACACCCTGCAACGCCAGCCCGGCACCCAGCAGCCCCCCCGCACGCTGCCTGCCCTGGTATGTGACCTGGCACAAACCCGAAGGGTGCGTAACCAACTGGTCCAGATACTGCTGGCTTTTCCAGCGGAACACACCAAGCCCGCCACCAAGCAGAAGCAGCATAGCCACCACCATGCCAAGAACCGGTTTTACAAAGCACTTCATCCCCACCTCAAATGGCTGTCTTCCGCCTGTCGCGCAAAATTATCCACAGCCTGGCTTTCTGGTTGGCAAGACACGGCCCGTCAACAGCTTACCCTGCGCCACACCCAAATTCTCCAGAAAAATATCGGGATGCACAAAATAAAAATCCCGTTTTTTAATAAGGGAATTTCATAAATTACGTTCAAACCCACAGCAACGCCCGCGCAAGAATTCAACCCGGTTTACTTTGGCCAGCGCAGTAAATCGGGCTGCATTACTGCCGTAACCCTTTTATGGCACAAAATCATACTCCACAAAGTTATCCACAGCAGATGAGCTCTTATCCCCTTCTCCACCACGCTTCCTGGCAAGTTTACAAAACGCAGCCCAGTTCCAGCGTACGCCAGTTTTTTTCAATCTCTTCAAGCAAGGCGGTTCTTTTGGCCGGACCAACACAGGGGCCTATGCACACGTGCAGCACGCCAGAGCGTTTGACAAAGGCGTTGCGCCCCCAGAACAGGCCGGAATTGGTGGCAACGGGAATAACCGGCAACCCCGTATGGCTGGACATGGCGGCAATACCGGGCTTGAGCGCAGCAGGCTCGCCCGGCAGGGTGCGCGTGCCCTGGGGGAAAATAATGATCTGCCTGTTATCGGCCACCGCCCGGTCTGTTCCTTGCAGCAGCAGGCGCAGGGCGCGCGCACCGGCCGCGCGCTCCACCGGCATCATGCCTGTCAGCACCAGCATGGGGCCAAGCAGGGGAATACGGGCCAGTTCCCCCTTCATTACGTAACACGGGCGTGGCAGAAGCAGCATCCACACCAGCGTATCAAACGCGGACTGGTGCTGCGAGGCGATAAGGGCCGGACCGGACCTTGGCAGGTGCTCCAGCCCGCTCACACACACACGGACACCACAGATGGTGCGAAACAGCCACAGCACCAGCCGGGACCACAGCTTTGCATAAGCCAGTGCGCGCGCGGGCATGAACCAGCGTATGGGCAACGCGCCAACCCCCATGACCCCGGTCAGCACAAAAGCCACGACATTAAACAGAACGGAACGCACAACAGCCATCAGAACAAACCCGTTACACCCAGCATATCAGTCTTGCCATCAGCCCTGCTGGACACCAGAAAACCACCACTCTGGCAAGGAAAACCACACAAAGCCAAAGCAGCCATACCTGTTGCGTCTGGCCTATGGCTCGCTATGGCTGTATAGCAAAGCAGCACTCTGCATAGAAAGACAGGATAATATGAGCGACTACAAGGTAAAGGACCTCTCGCTGGCCGAATGGGGTCGCAAGGAAATTTCCATTGCCGAAGGCGAAATGCCGGGCCTGATGGCGCTGCGCGAAGAATACGGCGCAAGCCAGCCCCTCAAGGGCGCTCGTATTGCAGGCTGCCTGCACATGACCATTCAGACCGCCGTTCTGATCGAAACGCTGGTCGCTCTGGGTGCCACCGTGCGCTGGTCTTCTTGCAACATCTTCTCCACGCAGGACCATGCCGCTGCCGCCATCGCCGCTGCCGGTATTCCGGTGTTCGCCTGGAAAGGCCTGACGGAAGACGAATTCAACTGGTGTATCGAGCAGACCATTCAGGGCCCCGATGGCTGGACCCCGAACATGATCCTCGATGACGGCGGCGACCTGACCGTCATGATGCATGACCAGTACCCCGAACTGCTGGCCAAGGTTAAGGGCCTGTCGGAAGAAACCACAACGGGCGTGCATCGCCTGTGGGAAATGCAGAAAAAAGGCACGCTGAAGGTCCCCGCCATCAACGTGAACGACAGCGTTACCAAATCCAAGTTTGATAACCTGTATGGCTGCCGCGAAAGCCTGGTGGACGCCATCCGCCGTGGCACCGACGTGATGATGGCGGGCAAGGTTGCCGTTGTCGCCGGTTATGGTGACGTGGGCAAAGGCTCCGCGGCCTCCCTGCGCAACGCGGGTTGCCGCGTGCTGGTCACCGAAGTGGACCCGATCTGCGCCCTGCAGGCCGCCATGGAAGGCTACGAAGTGGTCACCATGGAAGCCGCCGCACCGCGTGGGGACATTTTTGTCACCGCAACCGGCAACGTGGACGTCATCACTGTTGACCACATGCGCGCCATGAAAAACCGCGCAATCGTGTGCAACATCGGCCACTTTGACTCCGAAATCCAGATCGGTGGCCTGCGCAACTTCACATGGGACAACATCAAGCCCCAGGTTGATGAAGTGGTGTTCCCCGATGGCAAGCGCCTGATTGTTCTGTCCGAAGGCCGTCTGGTCAATC
Organism: uncultured Acetobacter sp.; assembly: GCA_937900755.1. Lineage (GTDB taxonomy): Bacteria > Pseudomonadota > Alphaproteobacteria > Acetobacterales > Acetobacteraceae > Acetobacter. The sequence continues at coordinate 5,671 of CALCDN010000287.1, forward strand.
TGGGCAACGCAACCGGCCACCCATCCTTTGTCATGTCCGCTTCCTTTACCAACCAGACGCTGGCCCAGATTGAACTGTGGACCGCACCTGCTGGCAAGTATGAAGTGGCTGTTTACACCCTGCCCAAAAAGCTGGACGAAAAGGTCGCTGCCCTGCATCTGGCCAAGGTCGGCGCGCATCTGAGCAAGCTGAACGAAACACAGGCCAAATACATTGACGTCCCGGTCAACGGTCCCTTCAAGCATGAAGAATACCGTTACTAAGTTACCCTGAACAGCAGCCGGGGGGCTGCTCCACATGGAGCACTCCCCCGGCAGTCCATCCCTTGGGCTTTCGCCCCGGCCTGTGCGGCCATACGGTCTGTTTGGTTTTGTGCCGATCAGGGCGTGATTATGCCACTCTTACCTGTAAAGGCGAGGAAAGCTGGGACCGCCCGATATGAGCGGCACCGCTGTGGATTACAAACCCCATTGACCGACCTTTGATCCCTCCAGTTATTTTTTTGAGACATGCATGATGATATGTATCTCGGAAATAACGTTATTTATAAAGGGAACAAGTGCTGGCAATGATTTGTCCGCCCCGAAAGCCGTAGAGACTTTTCCGAACACTTCATTATTTTCAACGGAAACATTTACTGTTTTGACTTTGAAGTCGATGTCCCAGTAAAGAGCAAGTGGTGTCTTGGAATCCCCGGAGAAAAACCATTTCAAGCATTGTTCCCGATCGAAATATAAAAATGATTCGGGCAACAAGGGGCGGACATGTGTGGGATCAGTTAAAAACCAGTCGTGACGCGGGTGTGGAACGCGTATGTCAATTTCCGCGCCGTCACAACAGACCCGGTAAAGCTCCTGAAAGAGATATTTCAGGTCGCCGCCTATATGTTCCAACACGTGGTGCATTCGGGCATAGGTGACACTGTTTGTTTCTATGGGCCAATTATTTTCTTGAATATCAAAAACTATATCTGCACCACTTTCCTGGAACAAATCAAAATTCACAAGTGCGACATCATTTTTTGATCCACATCCAAGGTTGATTTTGGCTCTTTTTTGAGAAAATTCATTGGTGCACCAATTTTTTCTTTTTTCTCGGATGCGCTCTATGTCATTTTTGATGAAACTATTCAAAAGCGAGGTATATGTATTCTTTATCAGATGTACATTGTTTTCGTTAAATCTGCTCAAAGCCCCCCATGACAGTGTTTCCCACAGGTGAAAAGCATAGGCATCTGGGAAAGAATGTGTGTCTATGAACATGCTTTTCAGGCCAGCGTCCGAGTAGTCTGGGTAGAAAAAAGCGGTCTCGGGTAATACTGTTATTGAATCCGGGATTTTCTCTGCCAGAAGATACGGAATTTTTACGGAATGTTCTGACCAGAATTCGTCACGACCAGTCGATCGGAAGCTCGTATAACTTTGCAGCCAAATTTTCCCAAACTCTGACTGGGGTTCGGATGCCATGATGGCATTGCAAAGACCTATGGTGTTTCCATTAAGAACTTCTTTGCCCATTACAAATTTATTGTTTCTAATACTGTCAAAAGACTTGACTGTTATGGTATCAACATCCAGATAAAATCCACCATACTGGATGAGGGCATTTAGCCTGAGTATGTCCGCCTGATGCGCAACATGATTTAATTTTTTGCCAAAAATTTCCGTCGGTGGCTCCACTATTTTTACTTCAACATTTTCTCTGATATCATCAAAGTAATAATTATCTGGAACAAATTTACACCAAAATATAATTTTGTAGTCTTTATTAAGTTTTGCCGCCGTTTTTACGGCAGCCCAATGCACAAACCCAAATGGCTTGCCACCAAAGTCTTCTTTAAGCCCATAAATGAAATGTATTATTTTAGGTATCATCATACTGTCCTTGTCTGGCATTAAAATTTATACGTCTTTTTCTCAGCTATTGGTGCGTATTTTATCTGTTATTTCAACGCATGATAAAAACGCATCATATGAGAAAACAGGGCCTGAGCCCTGTCTTTGAGATCAGGAGGACAAATTCCATTTACGGGCCACATGGGATGGCCCATGGCCAATATGCGTTACAGCGCTGTACTTTGCGTATTGATGGTGGTTCTCCGCAGTAAACGGCTCACAAAAATGCGCTCCACATTCATCCTGCGCCACCAGGTAAGCGTTAAGTCCATGAATGTCGCAGCCGACCAGAGAGGCATTTTTTGTTAGACCAATTTGCTCCATCGTTTTTAGGCTGGCGCCAAAAAAATTAGTGCCATCCCAAATGCCGGAAGCGTCATACGGCACTTCAAGGGCAACAGAAGGAGGTAGTGATGAGTTGTATTCAATACAATAAACACGCGCCGTTCTGTTTAAAACTCTCCATATATGACTTGTATTATAGTCTATATCCACGGAGATCAGATCAAATGTTTTTTCGACATTTGCATGGTCAAGAATTTCATTTATGTTTTCGCGATTCACAAAATTTGTTATAATTTTGAGTTTTCCTGATTCAATATATGGACGAAAAATTTCCCGAGCTTGATTGGATTTTTCCACACTTCCTTCAACCCAAACACCGCTCCACCCCTGCTCCAAGAGTAAGCGGGTCGTATTCTGGAGGCCGTTTTCTACCCCAATTTCTAGAAAACTCCGCGATTTCGGTCCTATGCGTGAGAAAATTTCCGCGATATAGCCGTCTTCAAATCCTTGGCTGTAAACTTGCGCATAATTACCATGAAGACGCTTATCTTCTGGTTTGCCTTTGTAAGAATCGAAAAGAAGATAACCAATCTCATGTTGCGATGTTTCGCAAGCCTGACGCGTTGCTATGCTTAATTTCAAGCATGCATCTAGTGCTTGAAGAACAATCTGATCAACCATGTTGCCTCGCTAGTGGTAAGAAACCAATAAAAATGCATCTATTCCAGATCAAGTATCAGTCGCCAGATGGGCAGGCCACCTTTGTTGACGGGCAGGGGAGCGTGCCATGTGTCCGTGATCCGAATAAGAGTGTAATTGCGCCTTATTTGTCATGATCCTGGGGACAGATGGAAGATATCCGTGCGGAGTACGCCACCATACCCCGCGACTTCGCAGATCGTCTGGACCTGTGTGACGGGGAGGGAGAACGGAGGTTGCGTGACAACCACCCCACTACCCGCGCTGAGCCGGATATCGGAACCGCTGCGTTTATCCAGATTGGCGGTAAAACTGTTGCCAGACGGGAGGTGCTCGGTAAGCACCAGAAACCGGTACGTCTTGGCTATTTTTTGCAAGGCCACCGCAATCTGGGCGTTCGAGAGATATTGCAACACCTGCCGTAAAAAGACGATGTCTCCATCGGGCAAGGGGTCGGTCAATATGTCGACCTGACGAAAATCGACACCAAGGTCCAGATATTTCTTCCGGTTCCACTGGATGAGCGGAGTGGCAACATCGCAGGCGACATAATGGTGGCACAGTGGCCTGAGACGCGCGCCGACATTGAAGTCGCCGCAACCCAAGTCCACGACATTCGGTTTTTTTCCGATGATCAGAGTATGAAAATGCAAGTAGAGGGATACCGCGTTTACGTAAGGGTCCACCATGGCCGGATCATGAGAGCCCTGACCGGAATAATAGGCCTGTTCCGTATCGTTTGCGCGCCCCCACAACCCTTCTTCGTAAATACGTGTGAAAATCGACTGGGCTGGCTCTTCAATTTCAGTCATATTCCGAATTCCGCTTTTGGTAGCAAGAGGTGGACCCATTCGTCTGGACAACTTTTGGGGTTGAACAAGCTATACTCGATTGTCGTTATGCCGTCATTCTGACGATGTCGCTGTTGGCTATCTGGTCCAGGACCAACCCCGGATGCAGATGGTGTCAGGCGTGATATGATACGCTTCATCAGGCGTACGTCCACCCAGGGCAGCATGGGAACGCTGCCAATTGTAATGGGCGATCCATTTCCCTACTGCCTGCAGCTAGGCAAACAAGCCTCTCCCCGAACAGCCACCAGTTCTGCCGGTCCTGATAATGCGGCTGCCCAAGGATGCCAGAAAACTCCTGACTGGCAGCCCCCTCCCCGCCTGATGAACTCCCTCCCACCCCTGAAAATTATCCTTGCTGGTTCATGGTGTTTTAAATCTGAACCTCCTGGCGAGCCGGGCGTTATCACCCCTGTGGCCATATGTCGGCACGGGCTCTCCGCATGGGTGCGGTTGCGCGTTATTGCGTGCAGAGCCGCCGTGCAGGCTGGACGTTTTACGCAAAACTGTCTCTTTGCTGACAGATTTATCGGGTTACCCTGCCAGACAAGAACACGCCGCCCATGATGAAAGGATTTTATACATGACCATTTTTGGCTCCATTCTCTCCGCCATTTTTCATCATGCCAGAACCGCAACGCCAGACACGACATCCCCCGCCAATGCCAATGCGCAGCCCAGTGCGGCAGCCCTTGCGGCTCCTGGCACGGTGCCACCGGCTGGCTCCCCGGTGAATGTCGATGCGGTCCTGACAAGCCTTGCCGCCCGGAACGGACAAAACCTGAACTGGAAAGACTCCATAGTGGACCTGCTCAAACTCCTGAGTCTGGACAGCTCGCTTGACGCGCGCAAAAAACTGGCGGCCGAACTGGGCTACACAGGCAACACCGAGGACAGTGCGGGCATGAACGTATGGCTCATCAAGGAGGTTCGCCTCAAACTGGTGGAAAACGGCGGGACAATTCCCGCAGGCTTATAATCCGCGGTATCCACCACCACCACAAACAGACCCGCCAGAGGTGAGACAACCCGGTCCTTGCGCAAAAGGGCTGCAAAGCGGCGGTCCACGGTTGCTTGTTGCTCGTACTCGGCATCAAGCAACCCATGCCGGTCAATAAACACATTCAGCGATGAGGGAATACGGATGCAGCCTTCCGATGCCGTATGGCCCAGCCGCTGTTCCAGATAAACCGGGTCTGTCGCATGCATTTCCAGGCGGATCTGCACTTTATCCCGGCTTGGCAGCCATCCTTTTTCTGCCCATTGCCAACCAAAGTCCCACACGCGCATGCCTGTGGTGCCATTCCCCATAATGCCGTTTTCATTCTTGGTGCCCAAGGCGCGATAACCAAGACGCTCCGCCGAATTGGGAAAAACGCCCGTGGGGGTAATATAGTAATATTGCCGCCCCGTTGTACCGGTGGACACACGGGTGCTGCCGATAACCTGCCAGTCCGCACTGCCGGGTAGTGCCAGTATCAGGCACAGACGCTGGACTTTGGGGTTACGGTCCACCACCACAAGCACCTGTGGGCGGTCCAGAACATACCCCGCCTGCTCCAGTTGCTGCCGGGCCAAAGCCACCCATCCCGTTTTATACGCAGCCGGCACGGCAAGGGCTACGGGCACCTCGCGCCCGAACGCCGTGCTCAGCGCCCAGGCTTCCTGCCGGGCAGCCTCCTCCCCAAGAACAGGCATGGGATGGATGGCCGGTTCAAGGGCGAGGTGGCCTAGCATTGGAGGAGCGCCAGACACACCGGAAAAAGCCGGGTCCAGGGCACTGTCATCCACATTGGAGGCGTGTAGGCCACCTGTTATGGGGGCATGGGTGGGGTTTACGTGCGGTGCTGGCACGTCCTGTGCCCAGACCACACTCGCCATGGCCAGAAAACCGCCAGCCACGGCCAAGCAGACTGCCAGTTTCCTTGCCGTGCACATACATACTCTCCCCCGTATGCAACTACGGGGGAGAGTATGGCATTAGTCCCAACAAGAAGAAAATATTCAGATGTTGATCGCGCGGTTGTCAGCACCCAATGCGGCTTCCTTGACCGCTTCGCTCAGTGTCGGGTGCGCATGGCACACGCGGCCAATATCCTCAGCCGAGGCGCCAAACTCGATCGCCATGGTGGCTTCGGCAATCAGTTCACCGGCTGCGGGGCCAATAATGTGCACGCCCAGCACGCGGTCGGTCTGCTTGTCGGCCAGCACTTTGACAAAGCCGTCCGTCATGCCAAGCGCGCGAGCCCGGCCATTGGCAAGGAAGGGGAACTTGCCCGTTTTATAGGCAATGCCCTTGTCCTTGAGCTGCTCTTCCGTAAAGCCAACGGAGGCCACTTCGGGCCATGTGTAGATCACACCGGGAATGGCATCGTAATTCACATGCCCGGCCTGCCCTGCCAGCAGTTCGGCCAGTGCCACGCCTTCTTCTTCCGCCTTGTGGGCCAGCATGGGGCCGGCAATGACATCGCCAATGGCGTAAATGCCGGGAATGTTCGTGGCGTAATGGGCATCCACTTCCACGCGGCCGCGCTTGTCCAGCGCAATTCCGGCTTCTTCCAGCCCCATGTTCTTGCTGGCGGCCGTACGACCAACAGCCACCAGGACCACATCGGCCTCCAGCGTTTCCACAGCACCACCGGCGGAGGGCTCAATGCTGAGCACAACGCCTTTTTTGGTTTTTTCGGCTTTGGTCACCTTGTGGCCCAGCTTCATTTTGAAGCCCTGCTTGGTCAGCAGTTTCTGGAACTGCGCGGCCACTTCGTTATCGGTGCCGGGCACCAGGCGGTCCAGGAATTCAACCACGGTCACTTCCGCGCCAAGGCGGTGCCACACGCTCCCCAGTTCCAGCCCGATTACGCCGCCACCAATAACCACCAGGCGCTTGGGCACTTCGGACAGTTCCAGTGCACCGGTGGAGGTGACAATAACCTTTTCGTCCACCTCAATACCTGCAAGGTTCGCACTGTCGCTCCCGCTGGCAATAATAATATGCTTGGCGGTCACCGGCTTGCCATCAACACTCAGGCGGCCTGTGCCTTCCACCTTGCCATGACCCTTGAGCCAGGTAATGCCGTTTTTCTTGAAGAGGAATTCGACCCCCTTCACATTGGCGCCAACGATATCGGCCTTGCGGGCCTGCATCTTGGCCAGATCAATCTTCACGCTATCAATCACCACGCCGTGGGCGGCAAAGTCATGCCCCGCTGCATGGTAGTTTTCGGAAGACTGAAGCAGCGCCTTGGAGGGGATGCACCCAACATTCAGGCAGGTTCCGCCAAGAGTTGCGCGTTTTTCCACGCAGGCAACCTTGAAGCCAAGCTGGGCCGCGCGAATGGCGCAGACATACCCACCCGGCCCCGCACCAATGACAACAACATCATAATCGGTCTGGGCGGGGGGCGCTGCCTGGGCTGCCGCCTTGGGGGCAGGGGCCGCCTGTGCCGGTGCGGCCTGATGGCGCGGCAGGGCGGCGGCCGCCTGCCGCCTGCCGCCTGCCGCCTGTCCGCCGCCGCATCGGGGCTTTGTCCCCCACGCCTGATTTTCCCTGACTGCATGCAGGATACCCTTCAATGAAGAACGTCTTTCTCCTTGATGGCGGGAAAGCCTTTGCCCACTCTCATGGCCGCCTGAACGATACGCTGCACGACGTCGCCCTTGCACTCCTGTCGAACGCGGGTTTC
>CALCDN010000288.1 GCA_937900755.1 uncultured Acetobacter sp.
CTTCGCGCAGCATCTGTGCGCCCATGTTCTCGAACTTGTCAGCCAGTTCGATTTCCTTGGCGACGGAAACGCCGTCCTTGGTGATGCGGGGTGCGCCGAAGCTCTTGTCCAGAACAACGTTACGGCCCTTGGGGCCCAGCGTTACCTTTACGGCATCAGCCAGAATGTCCACACCGCGCAGCATGCGCTGGCGTGCGTCTGCACCAAACTTTACGTCTTTGGCAGCCATTGAATTTCTCCTGTGAAGATCTTTGGTAGGAAAACGGTCGGATCAGAGCGGATCAGGCTGCGACAATGCCCAGAATGTCGCTTTCCTTCATGATCAGCAGCTCTTCGCCGTCGATCTTCACTTCCGTGCCGGACCATTTGCCAAACAGAATACGGTCGCCAGCCTTGACATCAAGCGCCACAACCTGACCCTGTTCGTTGCGCGCACCCGCGCCAACAGCGACCACTTCGCCTTCCATGGGCTTTTCTTTTGCCGTGTCGGGGATGATGATGCCACCGGCGGTCTTCTGTTCGCCTTCAAGGCGCCGTACAACTACCCGGTCGTGTAAGGGACGAAACTTCGTCATTATGGATCACTCCACATTCATTTGCTGTGATGGCGCCCTTTGTCAGAAAGCAGCACCACCCGTTTGAACCGCGCGTAACAGAACGCCGCGTTGCGTTAGCACTCCCCCACGAGGAGTGCCAGAGCAGAAAATAGGGTCGCCCCAGGGGGGAGTCAAGGAATGGGGAAAAGTTTCTTTTTGTTTTAACCTCATCCCAGACAAGGAGATTGAACATGGGACAGATACGCACTCTTCAGGCAGCGGACGGCCACCAGTTTGGCGCGTGGGAGACGGAGCGGGGCGCGCACCCCTATGCGCTGGTGGTGTTGCAGGAAATTTTTGGTGTGAACCACCATATCCGCACGGTGTGCGAGCGTTTTGCGCAGGCGGGTTTCCACGTTATTGCGCCCGCCCTGTTCGACCGTGCCGAACGTGGCGTGGAGTTGGCCTATACAACGGATGGCGTGCAGAAGGGCCTTGCCCTGCGGGCGCAAATTCCACTGGCCAAGACCCTGCTGGACGTGCAGGCCGCGGCCCACGCGCTCAATGCGCGCAAGGTGGGGGTCATCGGGTATTGCTGGGGTGGCACCCTGGCGTGGAACGCCGCATGCCAGACAGAGGACTTTGCCGCCGCCGTGGGCTGGTATGGCGGGGGCATTGCCGCCCATGGGCAGGAGACTCCGCGCTGCCCGGTGCAATTACATTTTGGTGAACGCGACACCAGCATCCCCCATACCGACATAGCCGCCATTCGCGCGGCTCACCCGGAGGTGGAAGTGTATGTCCATGATGACGCGGAGCACGGTTTTGGCTGTCAGGAGCGCGCCTCCTACAATGCAAAAGCCTTTGAAAGTGCCCAGGAGCACAGCATCGCGTTCCTGAAAAGCACGCTCAATCCGTAAGGTCAGCGGGGTATGCAAATGCGCTCTGGTTTGAATTGTGATTGACAAGCGCCCCCGGTCATGGGGGAGAATGTCCTCTCTCCTCGTGGCACGTCGTGTGCGAGAGGGGTAAACTGGCCGAAATAAGGATGACTTCGCTCATGTCGACAGGTACCGTTAAATGGTTCAACGCCACCAAAGGGTTTGGTTTTATTGCCCCCGATGATGGAGGAAAAGACGTGTTTGTGCATATTACCGCTGTACAGGCAGCCGGTCTGCGCGCGTTGAATGATGGGCAGAAACTGTCCTACGACATGGTGGAGGAACGCGGCAAGCAGGCAGCCACCAACCTTAAACCGCTCTAACCAGGGCGGTCCGGGGCCGGGCCGGTCAGACCTGTCCGGCCTGCTCCGCCAGAAAAGCGGTGATCTGGCGTGCGGTCTGCGCAAGGCCACACCGCTCGACGGCCACACCATTGGGGAAGGCGCTTAAAAGCCTTGTGGGTGTGCGCCGGTCCAGCAGGACGAAGACCCCCCTGTCCGACTGGCGGCGAATCAGCCGCCCGAAAGCCTGCCGCAACCGCAGGCGGGCTATGCGGTCATCAAACCCCTTGGGGTCTCCACCAGACAGGTGAATACGCCGCTCACGGTGCAGAATATCTGGCCGGGGCCATGGCACGCGCTCAAACACAACCAGACGCAGGGCGTTGCCCGGAACATCCACCCCATCGCGCATGGCGTCCGTGCCCAGCAGGCAGGCGTGTTCCTCGGTTCGAAAAATATCGACCAGCGTATTGTTGTCCATCGCATCCACATGCTGGGCGTATAGGGGCAGGCCTTCGCTCTCCAGCGTTGGGGCTATGCGCTCATACACCCCGCGCAGGCGGGATATGGCGGTAAACAGGCCAAGCCCCCCTCCGCCGGAAGACTGGAACAGGGTGCGAAAGGCCGCGGACAGGTCCACAATGGAGCTGTTGTCCACGTCCGTGACAATAAAGGCGCGGGTCTGGCGCGCGTAATCAAACGGGCTGGCCAGACTGGCGCGCAGGGCGGGAGAGGGAAAATGGTTGGCCCCCGTGCGGGCTTCCGCCGCTTCCCATGCTGTTTCGGCCTCGTCACTGTCGTTCGCGCCGCCCTGCTGGTCACGCAGTGTGGCCGATGTCATGAGCATGCCTTGCGCGGGCACGGCCATAATGCCCGCAAATGGAATGGTCGGGTCCAGCCAGTGGCGGTACAGCCCCACATCCTGCTCGTTCATGCGCTGTTTTTCGCGCCGTTCAAGGCGGATGAAGTGAACATGCGCTGGCGTGCTGCCCGGCTCTGGCGGCTGCTCAAGGGCTGCGAGCATGGCAATCCATGCATCCAGGCGCGATATGGCGCGGCGGCGCAGGGCGCGGGTCATGGCCTCTATGCGGCCACGGGTGGTTGTGTCCAGCGTATCTGCGTCTTCCTCAAGGCGGGCCTGCAGGCGTTCAGTCAGGGTGCGCAGGGGTTCCACAATGCGGCCTAGCGCACGGGCAAGCTGCTGGCCTGCCTCGGCCATGTCGGGTACGAGCGGGTGCAGGTCACATTCCATGGCGGCATGGATGGCCTGTTTGCCTCCCTCGGCTGAGCGGGCCATGGCCTGCTGGCGCAACAGGCGCAGAAAAGCTTCGGTCGGGTTTTCCATGACCGGCTGATCCGCTGGGGGTTCGGGCGGGAACAGGGTGCTCAGGTCCAGGGGTTCTGGCGGGGGGGGTTCGTTCGCGGCCCCGGGGGCCAGTCGGGTGGACCAGCCCGGGGCGGGCAGGGCCGTTGCCGCCAGCAAGGCCGCATCCAGCGGGTTTTCCAGCCTTGGGTGGCCGACGACCAGATCATCCAGCCTGCGTTTGAGCCCGCGCGCGCGTGAGCGCCGCCCTTCCGCTCCCAGAAGCCAGCGCCGCAGTTCCGCTGTTTCCAACCCCGATAGTTCGGCGGAAAAGGCGCTGTCCGCTGCGTCCGCCAGGTGGTGGCCCTCATCAAACACATAGCGCGAGGGAATGTTGGTCTGGGTGCCTGCCTCGTCATCATCACTCATGCCCGCCTGTGCGTAGGCGGCCTGTGTCATGACCAGTGCGTGGTTGGCAATGACCAGTGCCGCACCATGCGCGCGGCGGATGGAGTGTTCCACAAAACAACGCTGATAATGCACGCAGGCCCCGTGTATGCACTCCCCCCTGCGGTCTGCAACACCTGCCAGGTTGCCATGGCCGAACAGGTCTCCAAACCAGCCGGGCAGGTCTCCGCCAGACAGGTCTCCATCCGCCGTGGCGGTGGTCCAGCGGGCGAGCATGCACAGGGCAATGGTAATGCCCGCCGGGCGGGAGGCGGCGGTGTTGACGGCTTCCTCCATGTTCAGCAGGCACAGGTAGTTCTCCCGCCCCTTGCGCAGCACCACGCGCTGGCGGTGTGTTGCGGGGTCGGGGTAGAGGCGTCTTGTTTCCTGCTCGATCTGGCGTTGCAGGTGGCGTGTGTAGGTGCTGACCCACACCGCGCCATCGTTACGTTCCGCCCACAGGCTGGCGGGGGCGATGTAGCCAAGGGTCTTGCCGGTCCCGGTCCCGGCTTCGGCCAGAACAATGGCGGGGTCGCCCCGTACGGCGCGCGGGGCAAATGCCTCGGTTGAGACGCTGGCGAAATCCGCCTGCCCGGACCGTACTTCCGCATCATCGCCCAAAATTCGGGCCAGCCGCTCGCGCGCGTCTGCAGGGCTTATGGGGTTGGAGGCGGGGGGAGGGCGCGGCGCATTTTCCTCCCATCTGGGCAGGGTGCGCCATACGCGCAGGACGTCGGCGGGTTGCATGGCGTCTTCCGCCAGCCTGCCGTTGCCGCCCAGCCTGGCGCGCAGGTCTATGGTTTCGGCCACGGTGGCGCTCCATATCCAGCCCGCCTGGCCCAGCCGGACGGTCAGGGCGGCCAGCACTTCAATGTCTCCCGCCCTGGCCTGCCGTGCCAGTTCGCCCAGCAGAAGGGACAAAAGGTTGGGGAGCAGGTCCGCCTCGGCCTTGTGAATACGCGCATCGTCCAGGCCAAGGGCCAGGGCGAGCCCGCGCGGTGTCGGGGCCACGGGCCGGGCGGGATACACAAAGGCAAAGAGTTCGAGCAGGTCCAGCCATGGTGCTGGCTGGCCCGTGGGGGGCAGGTCCAGTTTGCGGGCAAGGGCTGGGGCATGCACAACCAGTGGGCAGGGCATGGCATGCAGTCGCTCGCGCACTTCGCCAGCACTCAGGCTGAGCAGCTCCCCGTCTTCACTCAGTAGTGAAAACCGCCCCTGACAGGGAACAAGGGCCGGTGCCTCATGGGCTGAGGGAAAGGATGGCTGCATGCTGTTTTACATGATCCATTCTGGCCGCAAACACCAGAGGGGAGCAGGGTATGGGCGTGGTGTCATCCCGCCAGACACACAAAACCCCGCCTTGCGGTGCAGGGCAGGGTTTTGCGGAAAGAAGTAGTTTTATTCAGGATTTTTCAGGCTGTCGGCAACAATTTCAAGCAGTTTGCCGTGCATGTGGCCATTGCCTGCGACAATCATGACATCATCGGGCAGGTCGTCCAGATCGCCCCCATCGGGGTCCGTGACATGGCCACCCGCTTCACGCACGATCAGGATGCCGGCGGCACAGTCCCATGGTTTAATGCCGAATTCCCAGTATCCTTCGTACCGCCCGGCCGCGACCCATGCCAGGTCCAGCGCTGCCGCGCCAAAGCGGCGCACACCGGCCACGCGGGGCATAAGGCTACCCAGAACGCGGGCAAAAGGCAGGCGCTGGCGAGCGGGCACCTTGGCAAAGGGAATACCCGTTGCAAACAGGGATTCGTGCATGTCCCGGCGGGCGGAAACACGAATACGCCGTTCGTTCAGGTAGGCGCCGCTCCCTTTTTCAGCCCAGAACATTTCCCCCGCGGCGGGGTTGTAGACCAGGGCTGCGGCCAGTTCCACCTTGCCATCGGGCAGGCGGCGCTGAAGACCAATGGAAATGGCCCAGTGCGGAATACCGTGCAGGAAGTTGGAGGTGCCATCGAGCGGGTCCACAATCCAGCGCCATGTCCAGTTTTCGCTGCCCGATTCCCCGGATTCTTCCATAAGAAAGGCGTAGCCCGGACGGGCCCGCTCCAGTTCTTCGCGCAGGGTCTGTTCCGCACGCAGGTCCGCCTGGGAAACAAAGTCACCCGGCCCCTTGATGCTGACCTGAAGCTGCTCGACTTCGTTAAAATCGCGCAGGAGACGCTTGGCAGCTTTCTGGGCTGCGGTTTGCATCACCATCATGACGGGGGAGAGACGCATGGCCACTGTAATTAAGTCCTGCTCTGGAGAGAAAAAACCTGAAAAAATCAGTCCTTGGCGCGTTCGACGTAAGAACCGTCTTCCGTGCGGACCACAATGCGTTCACCCGCTTCGATAAACGGCGGCACCATGGTTTTCACACCATTGGACAGCATGGCGGGCTTGTAGGAGGAGCTGGCGGTCTGGCCTTTTACAACCGGGTCGGCTTCCACCACTTCGAGTGTCACATGCGGGGGCAGGTCAATGCCAACCGGGTCGCCTTCAACCAGATGCAGGTTGATGGTCATGTTGTCCTGAATGAAGGGCCCCTGGTCGCCCAGCAGATCGGTGGGGACGGAAAGCTGCTCAAATGTTTCGGGGTCCATCAGAACCAGCAGTTCGCCATCTGTATAGGAATACAGATATTCACGGTCTTCGGTCATCAGGCGTTCGACCGTGTCCGCCGTGCGCCAGCGTTCGTTGGTTTTGTTGCCGGTCTTGAGGTCGCGCATTTCAACCTGGATGAACGCCCCCCCCTTGCCGGGGGTAATGATCTGCTGTTTCAATACCGTCCAGCGACGACCGTCATGTTCAATGACCTGACCGGCACGGATCAGGTTTGCCTGCTGTTTCATACTTGGTTCCTGTAGAGGAATGGCTATTCTGTTTGGGGCTTTTACAGTTCCGGGGCGGGAAGGGCAAGCGTTGCGGGCAGAACTCTCCTGCTTTGCCCTGCTGGACAGAACTGCTGCATCCTGTTTATAAGGCGTGCACCTGAACAGGTTAGGAAGGGTGGCCGAGCGGTTTAAGGCACCGGTCTTGAAAACCGGCGTGCGTGAGAGCGTACCGTGGGTTCGAATCCCACCCCTTCCGCCAATTTTTTCAAAAAATCGCAGAAATTAGCCATTTTCTAGGCTGCTGCGATTTCTTTGCCCCCCTTATTCCCCATCTTAAAACGAATGTCTGTTCTGGGTCCGCAGGCAAAGCGGATCCCTCTGGCCAAAGAACTTCTTGGGCAACACTGAATGGGAATGCAGTCTTTTCACCGTACCGCCAGAAGCACGAAGCTAGCGCCTTCATGGCAGGAGAAAGCATTATATGCGCGCAGCAAAGAAGAGAAAACTTAAATTACTGCTAAAAGATAAAGTGAAGGCTGGGGTGTAAATCTTTATTTGCGGAAGACTCCTCAATCTCGCTCAGTGCGGGTATTGTCATCCTTGATTATAATGGGAGGGAAATTTGAAACGATTTCTATTATTGGCAGTTGTGATAGCCGCGCCAGACATTGCCTGGGGGCAGGATTACAAACCTGATTTTAATTGCTCCGCAGATCATTCCAAAGATAGCATCGCCACGATGCTTTGTCAGAACAGTGAAGCAGCCAAGCATGAGCTTATGTTTGATCAGTCATACTATGCTTTGCGCCATCTTATCGGACAATCAGGATGGAAATATTTAAAGCAAGAAGCGATTGCTGATGACGATATATTCAAGCAATGCGTTGGTAATGTTGATCCTGGAAACCCCCAGATTTTGCCGTCGGCTGATTCTGCCTGCTACATTTCGAATATGGATATTTTAACCGCAAAATATAAGCATCGGCTATCTGGAGCGGCATTGGAAGAAGCAAATCGCTCCATAGATGATCACATAGCATTGCAGGCCAAATTAATCGCGCTAGGCTACTTACCATCAACGGCAATAGCAGATGGGGTATATGGCGAGGCCACCCGTCAAGCAATACAGACATGGCAGCGAGTATCACAAAGACCTCAAGCAGACGGTTTCCTCTCGGATTCTGATGCAATGGTTCTTTTATCCAAAGGCTCAATACCTCATTCAGAAACTCCTGATAATTCCCCTGTAGCGCCCTCAATTAAAACTTCATCGGTTTTAGAAAGCAATCAAACTTCTCCTGCTGGATCCGCAACGCAAGAGGAGAGTTTGATATCGATTGTGGATACCGGACGACAAGAATACGCGGATGGTCAAAATGATTTCCAGAAAGGAGCTTCGCGCCCACGGCGAGCCAACAGAATATGTAATTTGATGCAGCCCCCTGTTGCGAATAATTGGGTCGGCACTGTGGAGGAGTTATCATCGAATTCTAGTGGATATGGGGTGCTGAAAATAAGAATTTCGCCCCACATAACAATTGGAACTAGCAATAACTCTTTTTCAGACTCTCTCGGCTCTCAGAGAACCTTAATATCTCCCTCTGATCCCGTATTTACGCAGGTTTCCAGTTTACGGATTGGGCAGGCTGTTATTTTCAGCGGAAGATTTAGCACATCCCAAGATGATTGCCTTGATGAGTCTAGCGTCACCCAGTCTGGGTCTATGGAGGATCCCGATTTTGAGATGCATTTCACAAGTGTAACCCCTACTAATTAACATTCACTGACGCCCTAGCTACCGGCAAAAATAGGCATAGAGTTCATCGCCGAGAATGGTGGTGGGGCTAGGGTTAGGTTGAGGAAGGATACTCATTCTAATGAATGAGCTTGAAGCCCAAGAGTTAGCTTCTGACCGTGCATGGGAATGGTTCAAAGAAATTGTGGAACCCACTGTCGCAGAATTTCTAGACCAGCCCGACAGTAAACGAAAAGGATGTCTGGCTATTCTGGCTGCTGCAAGCATGACAGAGCATTATTTTCATGCTCGGTTGGCTAATCTTGTGCCAGGCGAAAGCAAAGCAGAACTCAGGAGCAGGTTGGGCCAGTTTAAGACTGAAATTCGTGACTATAAACAAGGAACAGGGGCGTTCCCTATTGGTTTGGTGGCTGATTTAGCCAATGCCACGAAGCACGTTGCAGCCAAAAACGGAGTAAGCCACGAGGGAATGATCCCCATTCCCGCAAATGTTTGTGGCGTTATGCAATGTGGTTGGCCGCTTGGGCTGGGGGTGGAGATACTTGTTGGCAAAAACCAAGAGTGGCGTTTGGTTGATATGCTGGAATTCTGCATGACCTTCTGGCGTCAAAAGCTTTCTGGAAAATAAGGGAGGGCTGGCCAAGAGCATATCTGAGCAGGCCCTCCGCACGCTCCACCATCCCCTTTTTTATGGACTCAAGAAATTCAGGGGCCGCCCCTGCTGGTCATATTCAAACTTTTGATTAGTTTTTCAAAGGGTGGTGGTTTTCTGCGGCTTCTAGCGGAGGGAAATCAAACTACTCGGAATTTCCGAGCTGTCCGACCAGTCCGACCTGTCCAACCGAAAAACAGACACCCCTCCGCCCACACCAAAACCATGCTGAAACACCCGGAACACCGGCCATTTCCTAGGGTGTTCCACCCCGCCTCCCAGAAAAACCGTTGTTTCTCAAGGGGCGCAGCGTGGTGGAACACTGGAACACGTGGAACACCGCAAAAATAGATACCCAGAGTTAAGCCGCGACCAGACGCTCCACGTGTATCTCGTCTTCGTGCGCGCGGGCCCGTGCCATCTCATGGGCAGATTGCATCCGCATCAGCGTGTCCGCTTTCACGCCAAATGCCTTCTCAAACCGGATAGCCATATCGGCAGACAAATTTGCCCTGCCGTTCAGAAGCGCACTCACCGCCTGCCGTGACAGGCCGAAGTGAGCAGCAAGACCGGAGACGGTAATCCCCGCCGGTTCCACCACTTCCGTCCTCAGCCATTCCCCGGCATGAACGGTAAGGGAGGGGTGCATTTCAAGAGCCATGATAATCCTCCAGGTTCATATCTTCGATTGCGCCAGCATCATTCAGGCGGAAGGTTAAGCGCCAGTTGCGCGTGACGGTCATTGCCCACGTTCCAGCCCGGTCGCCTGAAAGAGCATGGAGGCCGTAATTGGGTGGTATAGCCAGTTCATCAACGCTTCCAGCGGCATTGATATAAGCCAACATCTTACGCAGACGGGACGCATCCCCCACCAGTCCTTTGGCATTTCCTGTCTCAAAGAAACGCTTCAAACCTTTGTGGGTGATGCTCTCAATCTGCATGAGTGTAATGTCTGACTTTACGCATTAAGTGTCAAGCATTGCTTTACATGCCAGCCTGAGAACAGCCCCTCTGAAGGGACAACAGGGTAGCAGCCAAACTGTAACGCCGCGCTTACTGACTGGTGAAGTAACGGGGTAATAATACACCTTCTTCAAACAACATTCGTTTCAGTCTGTATGCAAGGAAGTACGCTTGGAACGCCTTGCAGGAGGGTTTGGAGTTGCACATTACGCAATCTTGGCCATTGCATGCCCAGGCATGGAGGTCAGATGGAACCCCCGTCGCCGCTTTGCCGGGGCGCGGAATGCTGTGGCAGCATGCGCCCAAGCACGTTGTCCTTCAGGACGAACTGATGAAAAAGCGCGGCAGTACCATGGCCTGTTGCAAGACCCACGATCAGCCAGGCGTTCCAGTTATGCAGCGTGTGTAGCCACGCCACGGTCTCCGCCGGGAAGCGCGCGAATGGGGATGGAAACAGGAGGCCGAAAAAACTTATCGTCTGTCCGGCCCCCCACCGCCATAGGTAGCCCAGCACGATTTCCGCCAGGAGCAGCACATAGAGCGTGTACTCCACCACGAGGGCAAATGCCCGGTCAACGGGACGGAGAAGGCCCGACAGATGCCGACCTTTCGTCAAACGCCAGGCAATGCGGAACGTCATGATCGCAGTGAGCAGGACACCAACGCTCAGATGCGCAACGACCATCAGATGATGGACGGGTTTTGCCGGCCAGTGCCATGTCTCGCCCACGGCGAACTGAAACAGCACCAGAAAGGCTGTCAGCCAGTGAAGGATGATCGTCGGCCTGTCGTAGCGCAAGGAGTTATCCCCGATGTTTGGCGTTGAACATGTCATAAGCGTCTCTGCAAAAAAGAATGTGGACCTACTTTCATATCATGCTTTCCTGACAGGATTCTGAACAGAACAGATTTACCTGAAATCAGAGAAAATATTGAAAATAACTCGCAGTATCAGAATAAAATATCTGTTGTCGTGGCTGGAAGCTCATCCTAGTCTTGATTTTTATTTACCAAAAGCAACAGGTCGTCTCATGTCGCGTCTTCATCCCCTGGCCGAACGTCATACCGTTGAAAAACTAGGGTGGCTGCGTGCGGCCGTTCTGGGGGCCAATGACGGAACGCTGTCGACTGGCAGCCTTATCGTCGGTGTTGCCAGTTCCCATGCGACCCGCGGCAACATTCTCATCGCGGGTCTGTCCGCGCTTGTCGCGGGGGCCCTGTCCATGGCCGCGGGC
>CALCDN010000289.1 GCA_937900755.1 uncultured Acetobacter sp.
TGGTTATCCATGCCGCACAGGCGGCTGCAAGGCCAACCAGCAGGGTAGCGACCCGGAGAGATGCCCCCACGCCCATGGCAAGCAGGCAGGCCAGAACAGGCAGGCATGTCACGACCAGAAGAGTGCGAAGCTGGGGGGAGGAGAGGGGCATGCGGCTTTCTACCAGACGGATGATCGTGCGCGAATAGTCATGCGACTCTGCACTGCACATTGACGTTTTTCTATCTGAACTTTATAAGCCGCGACTTCAAGAGAGAGTGGCTCGTACGTGGCCACTGGCGAAGCATATTCAAACTGAAGGGAGTGCAGCCATGAAGCGCACTTATCAACCGTCCCGGCTGGTCCGCAAGCGTCGTCACGGGTTCCGCACCCGTTCGGCTACCGTTGGCGGCCGTCGTATTCTGGCGAACCGTCGTTCCAAGGGCCGCAAGCGTCTTTCCGCGTAAGCGTTGTCCGGCAGTCCGGTTTTGATGGACTGGTCTGAAGGTCAGGAGCAGCCAGCGGCAGGGGCTCAGGCGTCCATGCGGCTTAAAAAGAGAAAAGAGTTTCTCTTCATGGCGGCCAAGGGGCGTAAGGCTCCAGTGTCTGGTCTTGTCCTTCAGCTTTTCAGACGGCCCGATTCGGACCCTGCTCGTGTTGGTTTCACGGTGACCAAAAAAGTCGGTAATGCCGTGGTGCGTAACCGGGTGCGCCGCAGGTTGCGTGAGGTTGTGCGCAGAGTGGAAGCCGATACACCGCTGAATGGGTTTGATCTGGTGCTGATAGGGCGGGGGGCTACGCGTGAGCGCCCGTTTGATGCGCTGGTGGCCGATTTTCGGAAAGCGTTGAAGCTCTGTATGCGGGATTAGTGCATGTCCCGTCTTGCAATCCTGTCGATCCTGCGCTGGAACACGGTTGTGCCGTTCAAGACCGCTGCTTTGTGCGGTCGTTGAGTTTTCCATTTTTGTTATGTGCAGGGGGCCAGCAGGCCAGAGCTCATGGATTCAAAACGTCTCATACTGGCAACACTGTTGTCAGCTCTGGTTCTTATCGGGTTTGATTATTTCTTTCCCCAGGCCCCGGCACACCAGCCCGCGCAGCAGGTCACGCAGAACGTGGCCAGCCAGAGTGCTCCGCCAGCGGCTTCGGCCACAGGCACGGAGCAGACGGCAACAGCCCAGCCAGCCACGGCGACAACTGTCGCGGATGGGGCCGATGGGCGCGATACCCGCATAGCCATCAACGCGCCATCGGTTGAAGGCAGCATCAACCTGCGTGGCGCGCGGCTGGACGATCTGGTGCTCAAGCAGTACCGCGAGACTGTAAAGCCCGACAGCCCGGATGTGCGCGTTCTCAGCCCCGTGGACACCAAGCGTGCGAATTACGTGGACTTTGGCTGGCGCGCGGCATCAACCGATGTGCCGGTGGTCCTGCCCAATGCACGGACACTGTGGAAAGCATCCGGCGCGCTGCTGGACGCGGAACACCCGCTGACACTGAGCTGGGACAACGGCCAGGGGCTGACGTTTGAAGTCGCTCTTGGAGTGGACAAGGACTACATGTTCACCGTGACCCAGCGTGTGCATAACGCAACGGCGCAGGGGGTGGCGCTCTACCCTTACTACCGTGTGAACCGGGGTTACACGCCAGAAGAAACCGGCGGCATGCTGGTGCATGAAGGCCCGATTTCGGTCATTGATGGCCGCCTGAACGAAGGTTCCTACAAGTCTGTCCGTAATGATGGCGTGCCGCCCGAGAGCGTGGCGTGGAGCCATCAGGGCACGGGGGGCTGGGCCGGGATTACCGATAAATACTGGCTGATGGCCATTGTGCCCGATCAGGCGTCCAGCGTGGTTGGCACCTATGCGTGGCAGGCGGCGCAGACGCAGTATCAGGTCGGCTTTACCGCGACCGCTCCGGTGCAGGTTGGCGCAGGGCAGACGGTTTCCACCCAGGCCCATGTGTTTGCTGGCGCCAAGGAAGTGCGCCTGCTGGAGCAGTACGAGCACGACCTGCATATCCCCATGTTCTGGAAGGCCGTGGACTTCGGGTGGCTTTCCTTCCTGACCCGTCCGGTGTTTTTCGTGCTCGACTGGCTGAACAGTCATCTGGGCAGCTTTGGCCTGGCCCTGCTGACCTTTACGGTCATTGTGAAGGTGGCGTTCCTGCCCCTGACCATCAAGCAGATGCGCATGACATGGAAGACCTCGCGCCTGAAGCCGCAGGTGGACCTGATCCGCGCGCGCCACAAGGATGACCCCGTGGTCATGCAGCAGCAGATCATGATGCTGTACCGCAAGGAAAATGTCAGCCTGTTTGGCGGCTTCCTGCCCCTGTTCATTCAGGCTCCCGTGTTCTGGTGCCTGTACAAGGACCTGTATGTCACGATCGAGATGCGGCATGCGCCTTTTGTGGGCTGGGTGAAGGATCTTTCGGCGCAGGACCCGACCAATATTTTCAATCTGTTCGGTCTTATCCCGTTTGACCCCACGCAGCTTACGCCGCTGCTCACGCTGGGGGCATGGCCTATCCTGTATGGTGCGACCATGTTTGTCATGCAGAAGGTCAGTGCGAGTTCCACCAGCATGGACCCCGCGCAGCAGAAGGTGATGATGTTCATTCCCCTGCTGTTCACCTTTTTCATGGCGCGCCAGCCTGTTGGCCTGGTCATTTACTACTGCTGGAGCAACGTGCTGACCGCCATACAGCAGATTATCATCATGGGTCGGCTCAAGGCGGCTGACGCCAAGCCCCAACTGGTTGCCAAGAAATGATGCATCAAGAGCCTTCTTTCCGTGAACTGAAGGACGAAGCAGACATCGCCGCCGCCCTGGAGGAAGGGCGGCGGCTTTTTGCCGGTTCATGCGACTTTGTCTTCGGCGCGCAGAAGCTGGGGCAACTGCCCCCGCAGACCTTGCCCGAAATCGCGTTTGCCGGGCGTTCCAACGTGGGCAAGTCCAGCCTGATCAACGCGCTCACGGGGCGCAAGACACTGGCCCGCGCCTCTTCCGAGCCGGGGCGGACCAAGCAGCTCAACTTTTTTGATCTTGCCCAGCGCCTTATGCTGGTGGACATGCCCGGTTATGGCTATGCCCGCGCAGCCAAGTCCGTGAAGGAAGACTGGCAGGAAATGATGTTCGACTACCTGCGCGGCCGCCCCAGCCTGCGCAGGGTTGTGCTGTTGCTGGACGCACGGGTGGAAATGAAGACGCACGACCAGGAGGTGATGAAGCTTCTGGACCGCGCGGCTGTCAGCTTTCAGGTCGTGTTGACCAAGTGTGATGATGTCAAGCCCACGGCCCTTGCGCGCAAGCAGGCCGATGTGGAGGCCGAAATCGCACGCCACGCTGCGGCTTTTCCGCATCTTTCGCTTACCAGTAGCCAGACCGGGCAGGGCATTGAGGCATTGCGGGCGGAACTGGCAGAGTTTGCCCTGGCGTGATCAGGGACTATGGACAGACGACGGCAGGATTTTCAGAGCATGACTGAAACAAGACTTCCTTCTTCCGGCGCCAAGCATGATGCCTTGCATGAGGCCGCCGTGCTGGCGAACGCCCTGCCGTACCTGCGGCGCTACGCAGGGGACACCATTGTGGTCAAGTATGGTGGACACGCCATGGGCGATGCCGGTCTGGCCAAGACCTTCGGGCGCGATATTGCCCTGCTCAAGCAGGTGGGCATCAACCCGGTTGTGGTGCATGGGGGTGGTCCGCAGATCAACCAGATGCTCAAGCGGCTGGATATTCCCTCTCACTTCATTGACGGGCTGCGGGTGACGGACGCCAATGTGGTCGATGTGATCGAGATGGTTCTGGCC
>CALCDN010000290.1 GCA_937900755.1 uncultured Acetobacter sp.
GCGATTTCCGGCGGGGTGGGGGGGTGCGGGCAAAGGCCTGGGGGCGGCGTGGAGCCGGAGCCTGATGGTGGGGGTGCTCCTTGTCGGGCGCAGGCTGAAGGGTTTGTGTAAATTTACAGAAAGCAAAGATAATAGCGTAATGTTTCAATACTCTATTTTTATGTGGCGTGGGGGAGCGGGCTAATTGCCGCCTGTTTGCGTGGGCGTGCCGGTGCATGTGGGGTGGCGCTGTGGCGTGGTGTTGCTTTTGTTATGACAGGCAGCCTGCCGACCCGCGGGGACAGGACTGTGGGCTGCCATGTTTTTTGCGCGCGCGGGGGCTGCTTGATCTTTGCGGGGGTTACGGGGCAGTTTGGCGCATATTCCGTTTGGGAGATTCTAAATGAAACTGTTTGCCGTGCGTGCCTTGTCGGCGCTAGCCCTTACCTCGTCCGTGCTGGCCACCATGCCCGCACCCGCTCATGCCGAGGACCAGACCCTTACTATGCCGGTCATCCGTGGGGGGGATACGTCTCTCCTCTCAACAGTGGACCCATCGGGTTATGTGGCCTCCATTGACCCGAAAGAAAACGCAGGCCTGCTCAACTATTGTGTGCAGAACGAATATGTTCCCGACTATGACGATGCTTTTCGCACGTTGCTGGAATACAACAAAAAGACCAATGCCGTGTCCGATGGGGCAGATGGCAACATGTTCTACGCAATTGGCTCCGCTGGCCAGATTCGCCTGAACGACCACACCTACACCGTGGCCATGGCAACCCTGCCGCTGCGCCAGAAAACCTGCAAGGCTGTTCTGGAACGCGCCAAAGCCGCTCTGTAATACGCGCGCAGGCCCTTGTTCCGCGCCGACCGGAAGCAAGGTGTGGAATAAAAACGGCATAACAAAAAAGGCTGGTCATGCATGTGACCAGCTTTTTTTATGTTCGGCCCGGCACATTTTCTGCGTTTTGGGGGATGTGAATGTCTTTCCTCTGGCGGCGTGATATGGTCAAAGACCATCTGGTTCGGGTGCAAAATAAGAACGTAAATGAAAGGACCAGTCCGAGTGGAAGATAAAGTTCCCTGCACGACGGAGACAGGCGTCTCTGATCGCTATCTTGATCAAGTGCAGCGTGCGCAACGCGACCCGGAGGCCTTCTGGCTGTCGCAGGCGCGCAGACTGGTCTGGCATAAAGCGCCCTCCCATGCCTCCCGCTCCGATTTTGGGGGCGATGTGCGTATTGCATGGTACGGGGACGGGCAGCTCAATGTTGCCGAAAACTGCCTTGACCGGCATGTTCTGACCCAGCCCGACAAGGCCGCCCTGATCTGGGAAGGCCAGGAAGACGGGCAGAAGCTGGTGCTGACCTACCGCGAACTGCACGCCCAGGTCTGCCGCCTTGCCAACACGTTGCGCAGGCTGGGCGTTGGCAAGGGCGACCGTGTGGCCATTCACCTGCCCATGGTGGCTGAGGGCGTGGTGTCCATGCTGGCCTGCGCGCGTATTGGCGCGATCCATGTTGTGCTCTTTGGCGGCTTTTCGGCCGAGGGGCTGGCCGAACGGCTGATGGACAGTGGTGCTGCCGTGGTGATCACGGCCGATGTGGCGCGGCGTGGCGCCAAGGCCATTCCCAGCAAGGTTACCATGGATGAGGCCCTTGACGCCTGCGGGGCGGCCTGCACCGTGCACCACGTGCTGGTGGTAGCTGTCACCGGCACGGATGTGCCCATGCAGCCGGGCCGGGACCTGTCCTATGCCGCCGAAGTGGCCATGGAAATGCCAGACTGCCCGCCAGAGGTCATGGATGCGTGCGATCCGCTGTTTCTCATGTACACCTCGGGCAGCACCGGGCGGCCCAAGGGCGTTGTGCATGGCACGGGGGGGTATCTGGTCTGGGCGTCCTATACGCATGAGGTGGTGTTTGCCGCCCAGCCCGGTGACGTGTTCTGGTGCACGGCCGATACAAGCTGGATTACGGGGCACACCTATGTGGTGTACGGCCCGCTGTGCAATGGCGCGACAATCCTGATCTATGAGGGCCTGCCCTCATGGCCGCAGCCGGGCCGCTGGTGGGATGTGATCGACCGCAACAATGTAAGCGTGTTCTACACATCCCCCACCGTGGTGCGCGCGGCCATGCGTGAGGACGCGGATGTGGTGCGCAGCCGCTCCCTGTCCAGCCTGCGCGTGCTGGGCACGGTGGGCGAGCCGATCAGCCCCGAAGCCTGGCAGTGGTTCCACGACGAGGTAGGCAAGGCCTGCTGCCCCGTGGTGGATACATGGTGGCAGACCGAAACAGGCGGCGTCATGCTGACCGCCAGTGCCGGGCCTGTCTCTTATACACATCTCCGAGCCCACGAGACACTGAGCGATCTCG
>CALCDN010000291.1 GCA_937900755.1 uncultured Acetobacter sp.
GCCAATCAGGGGGTTATTCCGCCTGATCTTTCGCGTATTCTCAAGGTCTATCCTGGTGGGCCGGACAGGGTGTACGGCCTGCTGAGCGGGTATGCTCCGCAGGTTGCGCGGCAGAAAGGGCGTGGTTTTTTCAACCCCTACGCCATTGGCCACTTTACGGCCATGCCCCCGCCGTTGCATGGCAACGAGGTCAAATATGCAGATGGCACCGTACCGGACGTACAGGCCGAAGCACGGGACGTAACCGTGTTTTTGGCATGGGTTTCCGCTCCCCATCAGGACCAGCGTCGCAGGTTGGGTGTGGGAGTGGGGCTTTATCTGTGCTTTCTTGCCGTGCTGTTTGCGATTTTAAACCGGAGAATCTGGTCTGATGTCAGAAAATGAAGTTGTGGAACCCGTTATCGGTCTGGTGGGCGGGTCTGGCCTGTATGATATTGATGGCCTGGAAGACAAGGAATGGCGCACGGTGGAAACCCCGTGGGGCAAGCCCTCCGACCAGCTCCTGTTTGGTCGGCTTGATGGCGTAAAATGTGTGTTTCTGCCCCGCCATGGGCGTGGGCACCCCATTCCGCCCTCACGGCTGAACTACAAGGCCAATATTGCGGCGCTTAAAATTTCTGGCGTGACCGATATTGTCTCGCTCTCCGCCGTGGGCTCGCTCAAGGAGGAACTGCCACCGGGCCGGTTTGTCATTATCGACCAGTTTATTGATCGCACGATCGCACGGGACAAAAGCTTTTTTGATACCGGGTGCGTCGCGCATGTTTCCATGGCGGACCCGCTGTGCAACCGCGTGGGCGATGTGCTCAAGGCCGAAGCCGACCGGCTGGGTATTGAGGCCACGCGCAAGGGCACGTATCTGGTCATGGAAGGTCCGCAGTTTTCCACACGGGCGGAGAGCGAACTCTACCGCACATGGGGCTGCTCGGTTATTGGCATGACCAACATGCCCGAAGCCAGCCTCGCCCGTGAGGCCGAAATCTGCTACGCCACCGTGGCTATGGTGACCGATTATGACTGCTGGCACACCGAGCATGACAATGTAACGGTGGAAAGCGTTGTTAAAACCATGCAGGCCAACTCCGCCAGGGCCAAGGCTCTGGTCAAGGCGGTTATTCCCGCACTGGGCGGCAAAAAGCGTGGCCTGTGCAGCGCGGGCTGTGACCGTGCGCTGGAATACGCCCTGATTACCGCCCCCGATGCGCGTGACCCCGAACTGATGGGCAAGCTTAAAAGCATTGCCGGTCGGGTTATTTAAAAACAGGGCGGCATGGATCGCCCGCGGGGGTTTTTCAACCCTGCGGGCCTGGCGTATTGCTTTTGGGGAACGGGCAGGCTTCAGGGCTTGCCCGTTCTGCGTTGTCAGGCACGGGCAGGCCGGTTGTCTCGCACGCACCAGGACGTGGAGCGCGCGTGCGAACCCACAGGGCATTTGAAAAAATGCAGCCTGCATAAGATATTTTTTATTTCAGGAAAATGGTGGAGGGGGTTGGATTCGAACCAACGTAGGCGTACGCCAGCGGATTTACAGTCCGCCCCCTTTAGCCACTCGGGCACCCCTCCGACTTGTTGAGCACTGACCTAAAGCCTGATCTGGGGGTTGTCAATGGCTTTGATAACTATTCTTTACCCCATGTGGCTCAGGAGGTTTTGCCCTGCGTTCGGGCGTGTCTGGATTGGTAAAAGATTTATAGCCATTGGGGTGGACAGGCGTGCCGGTTCGGGGAAAAGCTGCATGCGGTTTTGGGTATCCGACAGATACGGGGAGTTTAGGTCTTGAGCAAACACCACACGGTCCGGCGGCATACGCCCCGTTCGCTGGCGGCACTGGATACGCCCATAGTCTCCCTGACCGCGTACACAACCCCAATGGCCCGCCTGCTGGACCCGCACTGCGACCTGCTCCTGGTGGGAGATTCGCTGGGTATGGTGGTGTATGGCATGGACTCAACACTTGGGGTGAGCGTGGAGATGATGATCGCCCACGGCCAGGCGGTTGTCCGTGGGAGCCAGAAGGCCTGTGTTGCCGTGGACATGCCTTTTGGCAGTTACCAGGAAAGCCCGCAGCAGGCATTCGCGGTGGCGGCGGACATCATGGCCAGAACGGGGGCCGGGTGCGTCAAGCTTGAAGGTGGGCGGGAAATGGCCTCGACCATAGAGTTCCTTGTCCAGCGTGGTATTCCGGTTATCGGGCATATCGGGCTTAAACCCCAGGCGGTGCATGCGCATGGGGGCTTTCGCACCATTGGGCGCGGGGCCGAGGCCGAGCAGGTCATGGCCGACGCATTGGCAGTGGAAAAAGCCGGAGCCTTCGCGGTTGTGATTGAAAGCACGATGGAGCCGCTCGCGCGCGCCATTACCGAGGCGCTGGGCATCATGACCATTGGCATAGGGGCCTCCCCCATGTGCGATGGGCAGGTTCTGGTGGCCGAAGACATGCTTGGCCTGTTCCCGGACTTTACACCGCGCTTTGTGCGTAAATTTGCCAATCTGGGGCAGGAGGTGGAGCGTGCCGTGGCGGAGTATGCCCATGCGGTGCGCACACGCGCCTTTCCCGGTCCGGCGGAATGTGTGGGCATGCCCAAGGCGGACTAGGCCGGCCAGAATGTTTTTTGGCGCAGCCAGCCCGTACAGGTCAGGCCTGATACGGGCTGGTTGTTCAAGCGGGGTTGGGTCGCCGCGTTACTGGTAGCGCGCCAGCCACCATGCGTAGGATGGCGGCAGAATGGTTGTCGCGTTTTTGGCGTGCAGGATACGCGCGGCCTCGTGCGGCCAGTGCGGGTTGGCCAGGAGTGGGCGGCCTATTGTGGCTACGTCCACAATTTCGTTACGGATCAGCGCGTCAGCCTGACGTCCTTCGCTGATGTACCATGATGTGGTTACGGGCAGCCCGGCCTCCTGGCGGACCTTGTGGGCCACGGGGGTCATAAAGCCCGCACCCCACGGAATGGTGGCGTCAGGGGTGGAAAAGCCCATGCTGACATCCAGGAAATCCAGCCCGTGCTCTTTCATCTTGCGCACAAGGGTAATGGACTCCTCGAGTGTCTGCTCGTCATTGCCATCAAACTCGATCACGCCAAAACGGGCGCTCAACGGGCGGTCTTCGGGCCAGACGGCGCGCACGGCGGCCAGGGTTTCGAGCAAAAACCGGCCCCGGTTCTCAGCCGAACCACCATAACGGTCGGTGCGTTTGTTGGAATGTGTGGACCAGAAGCTCTGCGCCAGATACCCGTGGGCAAAATGCAGCATCAGCCACTCAAACCCTGCGTCACGCGCACGCACGGCGGCGGCGACAAAGTCGTTCTTGACGCGTTCAATGTCCTCAAGGGTCATTTCATGCGGAACGCGGGGCAGGTTAGCGCCAAACGCTACGGCGGAGGGGGCAATGGGCTGCCAGCCGCGCGGGTCGGATGGAGCAATATGGTCGTCACCTTCCCACGGCACATTGGCGCTGGCCTTGCGGCCGGCATGGGCGATCTGTATGCCCGGCGTGGCGCCTGTTTTGCGTATGCTGGCGACAATGGGGGCGTAGGCCTGGGCCTGTTCATCATTCCAAAGGCCAAGGCAGTGGGGCGTAATCCGCCCTTCGGGGGAGACTGCGGTGGCTTCGAGCGTGACCAGCCCCGCCCCACCGCGTGCAAGGGAGGCGTAATGCACGCCATGCCAGTCATTGGGCATGCCGTCCTGCGCCTGATACTGGCACATGGGGCCAACAGCAATGCGGTTGCGCAGCGTGCTGCCTTTGAGGGTATAAGGGTCGAAAAGCGTTGGCATGAACCATGCTCCTGTTTACAGGGGGCATCATAGCCCCGTTAGTTCGATTATATTCGAACTAACGGGCAAGGCAAGAGAGCAAGGCAGGTCGGATATTTTTATGAAGCAGTATGACCACCCTTTGGCGCAGGACCTGCAACTGTCCTGCCTGCTTTACGCCCTGTCCGACCCGTTCAGGCTGGAGGTGGTGCGCAAGCTTGCGGCCTGCCAGCCCCAGCCCTGCGCCCCCTTGCAGGATGGACGGCCCAAGTCCTCCGTCTCCCACCATTTTTCCGTGTTGCGCAAGGCGGGGCTCATCCGCACCGATGTGGTGGGGGTCACCCACATGAACTCCCTGCGTGAGCAGGACCTGCAAAGCCGTTTTCCCGGTGTGCTGGCCGCCATTCTGGCGGCTGCTGGAACAGCGGGCACGCAAGCCTAGGGCACCAGCACGGCTGCTCCGTCAAACCGGCCATGGCGCAGGTCATCCAATGCTGTGTTGGCGTCCCTGAGCGCATAGGTTGTGGTGGTTGTGTGGATGCCGATTTTGGGCGCGAGGGAGAGAAACTCCAGCCCATCCTCCCTGGTCAGGTTGGCAACAGATACAATATCGCGCTCCTCCCACAAGGTATCGTAGGAAAAAGCAGGAATTTCGCTCATGTGGATGCCCGCGCACACCACGCGGCCCCCTTTGCGCAGGGTTTTAAGGGCTGCGGGCACCAAAGCGCCATCGGGGGCAAAAATAATGGCCGCGTCCAGTTGTTCCGGTGGCAGTTCATCCGACCCACCGGCCCATCTGGCGCCGAGCGAGCGGGCAAATTCCTGCGTTTTTGTGTCTTTCGGGCGGGTAAAGGCATAAACTGTACGCTTTTGCCATACCAGCACCTGCGCAATAATGTGTGCCGCTGCCCCAAAACCATACAGGCCAACCTTTTGGGCGTTGCCCGTCTTGCCCAGTGAGCGCCAGCCTATAAGCCCGGCGCACAGCAGGGGGGCGAGCGAGACATCGGAGCCCACCTCCCCCATGGGAAAAGCAAAATGCGCATCGGCCACAGCCATTGTGGCGTAGCCTCCATCACGCGTGTAGCCGGTAAAAATGGGGTGGTCACACAGGTTTTCGTGGTCTGTGGCGCAATAGGGGCAGTGGCCGCAGGTATGGCCAAGCCAGGGAATACCCACGCGCTGGCCAACCTGGAGAGAGGTAACCCCGCTGCCCAGCATATCAATCCGGCCAATAATTTCATGCCCCGGCGTTACCGGCAGTTTGGGGGGGGTCAGGTCTCCATCCACCACGTGCAGGTCCGTGCGGCACACGCCGCAGGCCAGTACCT
>CALCDN010000292.1 GCA_937900755.1 uncultured Acetobacter sp.
GGCCACAGGGCTGCCAGGCGGGCCAGTGGTGTGGGGCCGGGGGATATCAGCCCCTTCTGCCCGGAAGCCACATCAGGGGCCAGTAGGCGCAGGCGCACCCCCTTGCCGCCCTGTGCCGCGCGGCTGACCTCCACGGTTATGGCCTGGCCTTCCGTCAGTTTGGGGGCGCCGTTCTGCAGGGGCAAAAAACCGCTCTGGTTGGCGCCAAGGGCGACAAAGGCTCCGCCCATGCCCGGTGTCAGGGCCTCTATGCGGGCATGGTAGACGCTGCCCACCATGTCGGGGGCGGCGGGCCGCCAGAGGGCAAAATCCAGTAAGGTGTCATTTCTGGTAACGGCAATGCGCAACTCACCAGGGAATGTGGCGATGCGCAGGAACTCGCTCACGCCAGCCAGCCACCGGGTTGCCCGCGCAGCAACTGGGCTGTCTCAAACAGTGGCAGGCCAATAACGGCCGAGGCACTGCCTGACAGGGCGCGGATAAAACTTGCCGCATGGCCTTGCAGCGCGTAGCCGCCCGCCTTGCCCGACCAGTCGCCCGCATCCAGCAGGGCCTCAATCTGGTAAGGGGTCAGGCGCGAGAACGTCACGGCGGTTTCCACAAGCCGCGCGCCATGCCGCCCCGGTGCCCAACTGGCTGTGGGTGTCACCACAACGGAGGTCAGCACCGTGTGCCGCCTGCCAGAGAGGTGCTCAAGGCAGAAACGCGCACTTTCCCGGTCCTCCGCCTTGGGCAGAATACGGCGGCCAAGGGCGACAACCGTATCCGCCGCCAGCACAAGAGCGGGTTCTGTGAGTGTGCTGGCAACAGTTCTGGCTTTTTCGGCCGCCATGCGCTGGGCATAAACCCGTGGCACCTCACCCTTGGCGGGTGTTTCGTCAATATTGGCGGGCAGAACACGGTCGGGCACAAGCCCGATCTGGTCCAGCAGGGCAATACGGCGGGGGGAGGCGGACGCCAGAACCAGAAGGGGGGCCTTGTTCTGCCCCGCTTGTGCCTGGCTGGAAGGGGACATACTTACTTGAAGCGGAAGGTAATACGACCCTTGGACAGGTCATAGGGGGTCATTTCCACATTCACCCGGTCACCCGCCAGAACGCGAATACGGTTCTTGCGCATCTTGCCACTGGTATGGGCGAGAATAACGTGTTCGTTGTCCAGCTTTACGCGGAACATGGCATTTGGCAGCAGTTCGGTAACTGTGCCGCTAAATTCGATCATGTCTTCTTTAGACATTGCATCCTTCGTGTATGTTGAAACTGACGGGAGTTTGGTCAGCAGGTATGGTTGAGGGGCGCTTGGCGGTCAAGCATTAGGTGTTTGCTCTGCCAGAGCATCCAGCCGGGCAGAAACGCTGAGGGCGTGGGCTTGCAGCCCTTCGGCATGGGCCAGGGCCACGGCGGAAGGGCCAATCCGGCGCAGGGCGTCTGGCCCGCCGGAAAGGAAAGTGGTGCGCTTCATGAAGTCGTAGATCGACAGGCCCGAGGCAAAGCGCGCGGTGCGCGAGGTGGGCAGAACATGGTTTGGCCCCCCCACGTAATCCCCCACGGCCTCGGGGCAGAAACGGCCAAGAAATGCGGCTCCCGCGTGCCGGACATGCACAAAAAGGGCCTCCGGGTCATCCACCATCAACTCCAGATGTTCGGGTGCCAGGCGGTTGGCCAGTTCCACGGCTTCGAGCAGGTCACGCGTAACCAGCACGGCGCCATTGCGCTCCCAACTGGCGCTGGCAATGGCTGTGCGGGTGAGCACTTTAAGCTCCGCCTCAACCGCTGCGATCACCTTGTCGGCAAAAGCGGCATCGGGGGTAATCAGGGTCGCCTGTGCAAGCTCGTCATGCTCGGCCTGGGCCAGAAGATCAAGCGCGATCACACGCGGGTCAGACCCCGAATCGGCAATGACCACCACATCGGAGGGGCCGGCAATGCTATCAATGCCCACATGGCCAAAGACCTGCCGCTTGGCTTCGGCCACATAGGCGTTGCCGGGGCCGACAATGCGGTCAACCGCGCGGATGGTCTGCGTGCCATAGGCCATGGCGCCCACCGCCTGCGCGCCACCCACGCGGTAGATTTCCGTCACGCCCGCACGGTCGGCCGCAGCCAGCACCAGCGGGTTGATGACCCCGTCGGGCGTGGGCACGCACATGGCCAGCCGCCCGACCCCCGCAACCTTGGCGGGAATGGCGTTCATGAGCACGGAGGAAGGGTAGGCCGCCTTGCCACCGGGCACATACAGGCCAGCGGCGTCCAGTGGGATCCAGCGCATGCCCAGGGTCATGCCCTCGGCGTCCGTGTAGCGCATGTCCGATGGAAGCTGCCTTTGGTGGAAGCTTTCAATCCTGCGGGCCGCCATGTCCAGCGCGTCCAGCAGTTCGGGGCTGACCTGCGCCTTGGCCTGCGCTACTTCCTGCGCGGTAAAGGCCAGCGTGTGGGGGGTAACAGGCAGACGGTCAAAGCGCTCGGTCAGGGCGCACAGGGCGGCGTCACCCTCCTTGCGTACGGAGGCCAGAATATTGGCCACGGGGGTGGTGACTTCCTGCCCCTGTTCTTCCCGGTTGGTCAGCAGCGCGCCAAAGGCGCCTTCAAAACCAGCATCACGCGTATCTAGCCGTTTCATGGAATCCGATCTGCCTTACACATTATTTTGCAGCGGTTGTGCTTCCCGCAAGTGCCGTGCGGAAGCGGGAGAGAATGCACTCGATCTGGTCGGGTCGGGTTTTCAGCGCCGTGCGGTTGATAATCAGGCGGCTGGAAACCTGGGCTATGGTTTCAACTTCCTTGAGCCCGTTGGCGCGCAGGGTGGAGCCGGTGTCCACCAGGTCCACGATCAGGCGTGACAGGCCAAGCATGGGGGCCAGTTCCATGGCGCCATGCAAATGCACAATGGTGGCGTTAATGCCGCGTGCTGCAAAAAAGCGGCGGGTAATGGCAGGGTATTTGGTGGCGACCCGGACCTCCGACCAGCGCGCCCATTCCTGCGGGTCATGCGGCAGGTGGGCTGGCTGGGCCACGGCAATGCGGCACGCACCTATGCCAAGGTCCAGGGGGGCATAAATTTCGGGGTAGTCAAATTCCATCAGCACGTCAGAGCCGCAAATGCCGACCTGTGCGCCGCCAGCGGCAACAAAGGTGGCCACGTCAAACGAGCGAACGCGCACGATGTCCACGCCGGGGTCTTCGGTGGAAAAGCGCAGCTTGCGGCTGCTGTCGCCCAGGCAGTCGGCCGAGGGGGCCATGCCCGTGCCCGCCATAAGGGGCGTTACGGCCTTGAGAATACGCCCCTTGGGCAGGGCCAGAACCATTTGTCCATCATGGCCCGCACCAAGCGCGTTGGTGGTCTGGGGGTCTGGAAGGGACTGGTTCATGCAAACTCCGGCAGGCAAGGCAATGAAATGCGGCCTGCTCTCCTAGCACAAGGTAGCCGGGAAGAAAAACCGGTAGCCTGTCGTCCGGGTGGAAGAAAGTCCTCCACCCGGAAATACACTACAGGGTTTAGCGTTTCCACCACCCTGTACGGCGGTTGGTGGCGGGCGGGCTATCCTCGATCACAATCGGCTGCACCAGCGGTTCGGCCTTGTCGTCCGTAGCTGGTGTGGCTGTTGCCTGTGCGGCGGGTTCGGCTTTTGGGCCAGCCTTGCTGGAGGCGCGGCGGCGGGCGGGCTTTTTGGGCGCGTCCTGTTCCACGTCCGGTGTGGCCGGTGTGGCCTGCACCGTATCCGCATCCGTGCTGGCAGCCGCTGTTTTACCGCGTGTTGCGCGGCGGCGGGCTGGCGCTTTGGGTGCGGGTTCGGGGGCTTCAGCCGTTTGGGCTTCCGCCTTGGGGGCTACGGGAGCCTCAAGGGCGGACGCATCGGCCGCGGTGTCCGCCTTGGCTGCGGCCGGTTTGCGCGGCGCGCGGCGGCGGGC
>CALCDN010000293.1 GCA_937900755.1 uncultured Acetobacter sp.
TGTACGGCTCAAGCTCGAACGCGGCATGCGGCGGATACTACCCGCACGCCACGGCGGCTTTACCCAAAAAACCACCATTGGCGGGCACCGCCTGTTCATGCGCACCGGGGAATATGAGGACGGCACCCTGGGGGAACTCTCCATCACCCCCACGCGTGAAAGTGCGATGGTGCGCGGGCTGATGGAAAGCTTTGGCGACGCCATAAGCATTGGCCTGCAATATGGCGCGCCCCTGGAAGCCTATGTGGAAAACTTTGCCTATTCCTGTTTCGGCCCCGCTGGCACCGTGGAAGGGGACCCGGTTGCCTCCTACGCCACTTCCATGCTGGACTACGCGTTCAGGGCCCTGTCCGACACCTATCTGGACAGGCGCCTGCCTGACGGCCCCCACCAGGACAGCCCCTCCGAACCGGACCCGCTGCTTCCGCTGGACCTGCCTGAAGGGGACGATACGCAACCAACCCGCCCACGGCGCAACCTGCGTCTGGTCTGCTAGGTGCCGGTTTTTTACAAGGAACGGAACAAAACGTCATGAGCAATCCCCAATCCCGTCTGGCCGAACTGGGTATTGACCTGCCCACACCCGCAGCCCCCGTGGCCAATTACGTGGCCTGCGTGCAAACGGGTTCGCTGCTTGTGGTGTCTGGCCAGTTGCCGTTGCTCAATGGCAAGCTGTTCGCCACCGGCAAGCTGGGCGGCGCCGTAAGCGTGGAAACAGCCGTCGAAGCCGCGCGGTACAGCATGATCAACGTGATCGCGCAGGTCAAAGCCGCCGTGGGGGACCTCTCCCGCGTTAGGCGTGTTGTGCGTCTGGGTGGCTTTATTGCCTGCACGCCCGACTTTACGGCCCATGCCTCCGTCATGAACGGGGCGTCCGACCTGGCCGTTGCCGTATTTGGCGATTTAGGGCGCCATGCCCGTTCCACCGTTGGCGTTCCCTCCCTGCCACTGGACGCGCCGGTGGAAGTGGAAGGCCTGTTCGAGATCGCCTGACCAAACGGAAAAATTCCTATGGCTGACTGGTCCGTTACCCTGCACGGCAATATTCACGACATTCCCGCCGCGGAATGGGCGCAGTGTGCCGGGCCGGACAACCCCTTTGTCAGCCATGAATTTTTGAGCGCACTGGAAGACAGCGGCTCCACCGGGCGCAAAAGCGGGTGGCTGCCCCGCCATGTTGGCCTGCACGGCCCCGATGGGCGGCTGGCCGCTATCTGCCCCGCCTACGTCAAAGGCCATTCCTGGGGCGAATACGTGTTTGACCAGGGCTGGGCCCGCGCGCTCGAGGCAGCAGGCGGGCGGTATTACCCCAAGCTCCAGGTCGCCGTCCCCTTTACCCCCGTTCCCGGCCCAAGGGTGCTCCTCCACCCCGATGCCCCTCCGCAAACCACGGCCGTCATGGCGGACGCCCTGCGCCAGATCTGTGCGGATACCGGCCTGTCCTCCGCCCATGTGACCTTCTGCACCGAGGCCGAAAGCGCGGTGCTGCACCAGCAGGGCTGGCTGCCCCGCCTTGGCTTGCAATACCACTGGCACAACAGGGGCTACGCAACATTCGACGATTTTCTGGCCACCCTTTCCGCCCGCAAGCGCAAGAGCATCAGACGTGAGCGGCGCGACGCCAACGCCGCGGGCCTGACATTTGAAACCCTGCAAGGCACCAGCATAACGCAGGCGGACTGGCAGGCTTTTTACCAGTTTTACCGCAACACGATCGACCGCAAATGGGGCAGTGCGTACCTGAGCGCCGAGTTTTTTCCGCTCCTGGCCCAACGGCTGGGCAACCGGGTCGTGCTCATGCTGGCGCGCAACGGCGCAACCCCCGTGGCCGCGGCCCTGAACCTGATGGGCACCAACACGCTCTATGGCCGCAACTGGGGGTGCGTGGGCGACTGGCCCTTCCTGCATTTTGAACTGTGCTATTACCGGGCCATAGATTTTGCCATAGCCCACGGCCTGCAACGGGTGGAGGCTGGCGCGCAGGGCGAACACAAAATCCAGCGCGGCTACCTGCCCACCCTCACCCACTCCGCCCACTGGCTGCAAAACCCCGCCCTGCGTGAGGCTGTGGACAATTTTTTATGCGCGGAACGGCCCGCCATACAGGCCGAAGCCCAGAACCTGGGCAGCCTGAGCCCCTACCGCCAGGATGGCGAACCCCAGGCCCCATAACCCCCACACCCTGTCTCTTATACACA
>CALCDN010000294.1 GCA_937900755.1 uncultured Acetobacter sp.
CGCCGGAGGAGGGGAGGGGCGCGGCAAAAGCCTGTCCGGCGGTGTGTCCGGGCGCGCCAGCGGGGCGGTGCGCGGTCAGGATAATGGTGGCGCTGGTCACGTTGGGCAGGGTCTGCAGTTTTTTGGCCGCCGCATCACACAGGGCCGACAGGGCAGGGGCCTGCTCACGCGCAACGGTGAGTGTCAGGGTCAGGCGACCAGCATCATCCACCGTGCAGCTTTCCAGCCGCCCGGCACTCGCGAGGGAAAGCCCGGTCTGTGGCGTTTGAACAGTCTTGAGCAGGTCCATCAGAGTGTCAGGAGAAAAGGGGGCATTGTGCGCCAAGGGTCTTGTTCCTGTGCTGTGGGGGTTACAGTGCTGCATGGGGGCAACAGCAGGTCGGGCGCGCCGTCAGGGGCGCGCATGGGTATAACGCCTTTTTTCTGGCACATACAGGGTGGTATGGGTAGAGGAACAGCCTAGGGGAATAACCAGCGGGCGAGGCAGGGGTCGTGCCGAAAGGGTAAGATGCAGGCACACACGGACAAGGCACACACGAACAAGACGACCGCAGCGCAGGCAGGCCCCGAGGCAGAGGTGCCGCCGCCGGGGGGCAGCGCAGGCACGGCCCCCGCCCCAGCGCGCAGCCGCCGTGACCACAGGATTGACGCCCTGCGCGGTGCCGCCCTGCTGATGATGTTCATCGACCACATTCCCCAGAACCTGCTCAACCGCTTTACCATGCGCAACGTGGGCTTTGCCGATGCGGCGGAGGTGTTTGTGCTGCTGGCGGGCTATGCCTCGTGGCTGGCCTATGGGCGCGGCTTTACCAGGTACGGCGTGCTGCCCACCCTGCAACGCCTGTTCAAACGCTGTGTGCAGCTCTACATCGGCCAGACCATCATGGTCATGGCCTATGTGTTCACGGTGCGGGAGTGGCGGCATTTTACGCCCGTCTCGGTCGATTACCTGGAGCCCGAGCTGGCCCACGGCCTGGACTGGGTCTGGCGGGTGATGATGTTTGACGCATTGCCCAGCAACCTCAACATCATGCCGCTCTACCTTGTGCTGCTGGGCGGGTTTCCCATTTTTTACCTGCTCATGCGCATCCACGGCTCGCTCGCCCTTTTGCTGTCGGGGGCGTTGTGGCTGCTGGTGAACATGGACCCCGAGCTGAACTTTCCCAACTGGCTGGACCCCGATGGCTGGTACTTCAACCCGCTGGCGTGGCAGTTCCTGTTCGCTCTCGGGCTGACGGCCTCGGCGCAAACGCAGCGCCGCGGGCGCGACTTCGCGCGGGTGCCAGCCCTTGTGGCGCTGTGCTGGGTGTATCTGCTGTTCTCGGCCATTCAGGCGTTTCCGTGGGCCTTGTGGGGCCTGCCCGACCTGCGCCCGTTTGGCGATACGCTGGCCCCGGCCAAAAGCTGGCTCTCGCCTTTGCGGCTGTTTGACGTGATGGCCATTTTCTACCTTGTCCAGTCCTCCGAGCCCGCGCGCCACTGGGCGGCCGAATCGTGGGTGGGGCAGGAACTGGCCCGCGTGGGCCGCAACTCGCTGGAGGTGTTTGTGGTCAGCACCATACTGGACCTGTACGCGCGCCTGATCTTCAGCACCTTTGGCGACGGCTGGGTCTTGCAGATTACGGTCAATGTTGTGGGGCTGGCCATTCTGGTCGGCCTTGCCACATGGCTGGACCGCAGGCGTGCGCGGG
>CALCDN010000295.1 GCA_937900755.1 uncultured Acetobacter sp.
GGGCCAGCCAGCCCAGTGCCGCACGGGCGTCCTCCACCGCCGCGGGAAACGGGCTTTCGGGGGCCAGCGCGTAATCGGGCAGCAGCACCGCAGCCCCCGACGCCCGCGCAAGGCGGCAGCATATGCCGTGGTGGGAACTGAGCCCGCAATGCACAAACCCGCCCCCATGCAGGAACAGCACCGCACCGCGCACCCGCCCACGCGGAATGTAAAGCCGCGCGGCCAACGGGCCTGTAGCCCCCGGCACCTGCACGCTCACCACCCGGCGCAACGGCAGGGAGGACAGGCGTTGGGGAAAAGAAGGCGTATCCATGGCCTTGCGCAGCACACGCAAAAAATGCTGCTGCGCGTCAGGCCGTAAAGCCCCGGCCCCACTGTTCCTGGCGCCCTCGTCACCCTGGGCCGGATTGCGGCTGGCATGGCGCTTTTTGCGCTGCTCCTGCCAGCGGATCACCCCCAGCAGAAAACGCGATGGCAGATTGGGCCGAAGAGGGGTGGAAACAGATGCGGGAAGCTGAAAATCTGGCATATGCGCATGATGCTCATTCTTACCCCTTGCTGCCAAGAGCGCTTTTCCACGACAAAGCCCTTGACCTGTGCCAGCCGCCAACGCAGGGTGCGCGGGCCAGACGGTCGGACGGTCGCTGTTATGCGCTTTTGCGCATGATGGAGGAAAGTCCGGGCTCCACGGGAAGAACGGTGCCGGTTAACGGCCGGCGAGGGTGACCTCAGGGAAAGTGCCACAGAAAACAGACCGCCTTCCGGGTTCCGCGCCATGGGAAACCATGGGACGGGCTGGAGGTAAGGGTGAAACGGTGCGGTAAGAGCGCACCGCTCCGCTGGTAACAGGGGAGGCACGGCAAACCCCACCGGGAGCAAGACCGAATAGGAACGGCAGAAACTTTCGGGTTTCGGGGGTTCTCCCGCCCCGTCGTTCGGGTTGGTCGCGTGAGGCATGTTGCAAGACATGTCCCAGAGGAATGATCGTCCAGGCCCTTTTGGGCCAGACAGAACCCGGCTTACAGACCGTCTGGCACTTAACTCCCCCACTCCATCGCAGACGCTGGCATGGGCATTTGCATGCCCTTTTTACTACAAAAGAACAGAACGCGAACGAATAATGTCTTCCGCTTACCCGATTCCATGCGATCAATACATCCGCGCGACTCTTGAGAGAAGTATGAATACTTTATAAATGGCGGTTTTCTGCTGTTTTTTCTTCTCTTTTAATTTGCGTCCCATGTCATCCCATGCTATCCCACGGCAGACCATAAAAGATGGTTGCGGTCCCATGTTCCCCGCCCCCAGAGAACGGAAACCATTGGCTCAAAAGGACTTCTGAACTTCGTGAGTGTGTTCCTCGGCACGCATGAAAATCGATTCGACGCAAAAGGACGCGTCTCGATTCCTGCTGGGTTCCGCTCTGTTCTCAAGTCACAGCAAAAGGAAGGCGACGCGCTGGTGATTCTCCGCCCCTCCCATACGCTGCCCTGCATTGAGGCATGGCCAGCCGTGGCCTTTGCCCGCCTGACCGAGCCACTGGACCGCCTGGACATGTTCTCCGACGAGCATGACGACCTTGCCGCCGCCATTTACGCCGATGCCTACCCCATGGACCCCGACCGCGAAGGCCGCCTGATCCTGCCTGACTTCTTGCGTGAGCACGCGGGGTTACAGGATGGCGCAACTGCCGCGTTCATGGGTGTGGGCCGTATTTTCCAGATCTGGGAGCCGGAGGCTGCGCGTCTGCGCCGGGCCGAGGCACGCCAGAAGTCCCGCCGTGTCACCATTCCCGCGGCCCCGCAGAACAGCCCGAGGGAAGACTAGGCCATGAACGCGCTCCCACTTCCCTCTGCTCTTACCCCCCCCACCAGCGGGCATGTGCCCGTCATGCTGGCGGAGGTTCTGCACTTCCTGGCCCCCGCCAGTGGCGAGGCCATTCTGGACTGCACCTTTGGCGGCGGCAGCTATAGCTGCGCAATCCTGAACGCCGCCCCGTGCTCCGTATGGGCCATAGACCGCGACCCCGACGCCATTGCCCGCGGGCAGGTCCTGTGCGCGGAACTGGAAAAAACGGAAGGCCGCTCACGCCTGCACATGCTCGCGGGCAGTTTTGGCCACATGGCCGAACTGGCGGCACAGGCCCACGCGCCCCGTTTTGACGGCATCGTCATGGACCTTGGCGTATCCTCCTTCCAGATTGATGAGGCCGAGCGCGGGTTTTCGTTCCGCTTTGACGGGCCGCTGGACATGCGCATGGCACGCCAGGGCCGCAGTGCGGCGGACATCATCAACACAGCCTCCGAGGCGGAACTGGCCGATATTTTCCATTTTTATGGCGAGGAGCGGCATGCCCGCCGTCTGGCCCGCACCCTTGTTGCCGCACGGGCGGAAACCCCGTTCCACACCACCTTGCAACTGGCCGAGGCCATTCGCGCCGTGGTGCCGCAGGACCGTTCGGGCATTGACTCCGCCACCCGCAGTTTCCAGGGCCTGCGCATTGCCGTGAATGATGAGCTGGGTGAGATCGAGCGCGGGCTGGAACAGGCCGTGACCTTGCTCAACGAAGGCGGGCGGCTTGTTGTGGTGTCCTTCCACTCGCTGGAGGACCGGCTGGTCAAGCGCGCCATGCAGCGCGCCCTGGGCAAGGATATCAGCTTTTCGCGCCATGACCCGCGCGCCTCCCTTGCTCCGGCCGCCCCGGCCGCTTTTGTGGCCCTGACCAGCAAGGCCCTCCGCCCGGGCGATGCCGAATGTCGGGCCAACCCACGCGCGCGCAGCGCCCGCCTGCGCGCCATGATGAAACGCCCAGCCCCACCCCTTACGTCGCCTGAAGGATTGCGCGCATGATCCCCCGTCCATTCACATGCTGCTGTGCTGTTCTGGCGATTGCATCGGGGTTCTTCCTTTATACGAAGAAACACCAGACAACCCTGCTGGACCAGCAGATTTCCGCCATTGTGCTCGAAACCGAACACGTGCGTGGCCAGACCGCCATGCTGCGCACGGAATGGGCGCTGGAAAACCAGCCCGAACGCCTGGCAGCCCTTGTGCTCAAGCACGCGGCCTACCTGCAGTCCATGGACCCGTCCCAGTTCGTGCGCATGGCCGATCTGGTGCAGCACCTGCCCGATGTGGCCAGGGAGCCCGCGCCTGTGGCCCCGCCCAGCGCACCAGCCGTGGTGGCCCAGGGCGGCAAAAGCACACCACCCGCTCCCGTGGCGGTGGCCAGCGCCATACAGCCACACCTGCCGCCCCCGCAGCCAGAGCGTGAGCGCGCCATGGCCGTGGCGGATGCCGCCGCCGTCCACCCGCTCCCCGTGCGGGCCGTTCACCCGCGTCCCACGCTTGTGGCCATGGAAACTCCGGCACCGGTCCTTCGTGCGCCTGTAGCCGCGACATCCCTCCTGCCCCCGGTTGCCCCGCATGATGCCCCGGTCTTGCACGCCGCCACCCCGGCGCGCCACCAGACCACGCAGGTGGCCGACACACCCCGCCCCGCTCCGCGGCAGAACATGACCACCGCCAGCGCGGATGATGTGGACGCCACCAACAGGCGGGCAGCCCTTGCGCCGGGCAGGGCCGAAGCCATGGCCCCGCGCCGCCTGCTGGCCCAGAACAGTGATGACATAACCCCCGTGCGCCACCCCCTGCCCGTGGCGGCGGCAAGCTGGCACCCCATACGCCAGCATAGAACGCCCATGACCGAGGGTTATATGGAAGCCCGCGCGACTTCCGGTTATACGAACGGGTCCCTGCTGAGTCGCAGCGGCGATGCCCTGCCCGCGCCCGTTCCTGTAACCAACTGATCGTTTTGGCTGAAAGTCCTCCTGATACGATATGGTCGTCCCCCCACGCCATGATTCCGAAACAACACGCACGATTGGTGTAACGGGGGAGGACCTGCGCGCCCGCGCGCACAGGGAACGGATGCATGTGCGGCTTTTGTGGGTATCTGCCGGATTTTGCGCGTTGTTTGCCTGTGTGGCCATCAAGCTGACAATCGCCACGGTGCTGCGCCCCATGGTGCCCGAACAGCGCCAGATTGCACCACAGGTTCCCAAAATTCCCAAAATCGACCCCAAGGGCAGTCTGGCGGGGGATTACGCCCTGCCCCAGGTCCACCGCGCCTCCATTGTGGACCGTAACGGGCAAACGCTTGCCCTCTCCCTGCCCGTGGCGCAGGTGTACGCCAACCCGCAGGAACTGATCGACCCGCAGGATGTGGCCAGCAAGCTCAAATCGGTCCTGCATGACCTTGACGAGCAGGAAACAGCGGACCGTCTGGCCCGGCACAAGCAGTTTGTGTACATCGCGCGCAACATCAGCCCCCAGCAGGAACTGGCCATTAACAACCTTGGTATTCCCGGCATCTACTTTGAGCCAGGCGAGCAGCGGCATTACCCGCTGGGCCGCATGGCCGCCCAGATCATGGGCGCGGTGGATATTGACGATAACGGCATTGCCGGTGTGGAGCGCTTTTTTAACAAGCGCCTGCTGGTGGACCGCAAACCCCTGCGTCTTTCGCTGGACATTCGCGTCCAGTCCGCCGTGCGGGACGAACTGGCCACCGCCAAGGACACATTCCAGGCCATTGGGGCGTGCGGCATTGTCATGGATGTCCGCACGGGTGAAATTATCGCCATGGTCAGCCTGCCCGACTATGACGCAAACGCCTTTTCCCATGCGACAAACGACGAACGGTTCAACCGCTCGGTCACGGGGCTGTACGAACCGGGCTCCACCTTCAAGCTGCAAACCACCGCCATGGGGCTGGAGACCGGGACCATTCATATATGGGACAGTTTTTCCTCTGTTCCGCTCAAGATCGGCCGCTTTACC
This sequence comes from uncultured Acetobacter sp., assembly GCA_937900755.1. Classification (GTDB taxonomy): domain Bacteria; phylum Pseudomonadota; class Alphaproteobacteria; order Acetobacterales; family Acetobacteraceae; genus Acetobacter. The sequence goes on from CALCDN010000295.1 coordinate 4,843, forward strand.
ATCCGGGACATGAGGAACGACCACTTTTCCCCGTGGCTGTCCCTGCCCGAGGTCATGGCCTATTCCTCCAACCCGGCGGCGGCCCATATTGCCCTTGATGTTGGCGGCAGGCGGCAGGCGGACTGGTTGCGCAACATGGGCTTTTTTGCCCCCGTGCCCGTGGAGCTGCCAGAGGCCGCGCGCCCGCTGGTGCCCCGCCAGTGGGGCCTTGCCACAACCATGACCGTAGGGTTCGGGCACGGCGTGGCGGAACCCCCCCTGGCCATTGTGCGCGGGACCGCAGCCACCGTTAATGGCGGTATCCTGGTCACCCCGACCCTGCTGGACCACGAAGACCCCGCACCCGCCGAGCAGGATGCAACACCTGCCGAGCAGTTCCAGCAGGGTGTGCAGAACGCGGCCCTGAGCCAGAGCCTGCTGCCCCCCGCCCCCACAGGCACGGGCACGGGCACGGGCACGGGCACGGGCGCGCCCATGCCCGAAGCCCCGGTTATTCCACAAGGCGTGCGTGTGCTCTCCGAAAGCAATTCGGCCCTGCTGCGCAGGCTGCTGCGGCTGGACGTAACACAGGGCACGGGCAAAACGGCTGAATCACCAGGGTATTTTGTAGGTGGCAAAACCGGCACGGCAGAAAAAATCGGGCCACATGGCGGGTATCTCAAACACGTCAACATTTCCGCCTTTACCAGTATTTTCCCCATGAATACGCCGCGCTACGCGGTGTATGTCATGCTCGACAGCCCCAAGCCGACCGCGCAGACCCACGGCTGGACCACGGCGGGGTGGAATGCGGCCCCCACCGTGTCTCGCGGGATCTCGCGCCGTGGCCCCCTGTTGCAGATTTTCCCCGATGTGGAACATGCCGCCCAGATTGACGCCCAGCTTGCCATTCCCATGCGCCCGGCGGTGCCGCGCGGGGTACGGCCACTGGGGCCGGGCAACGACCCCGGAGACCCCCGCAAGCTTGAAGCCGAGCACCGCGCCACCAGGCAGGCGGCAAAGCAGGTGCTGGAGCCGGGGGTGCACACCCTGGCCATCCGTAAAAAAACAGCCGGGGAGAACATGGACGAATGAGCACCCCCCTCTCCACCATGCTGCGCGCCCTCAACCTGAGTGCGAACCTTGATACAAACCCGCATGTTACCGCCATTACGGCCGATAGCAGGCAGGCAGGCCCCGGCGTTGTGTTTGCAGCACTCCCCGGCGCGCGGGTGGATGGCCGTACCTTTATTGCCGCCGCAGTGCGGGCGGGGGCCGCGGCCATTCTGGCCCCGACCGGCACCCCCTGGCCGCAGGACGTGCCCGCCTGCCCGCTGATAACCTGCCCCGACCCGCGCCATGTGCTGGCCCTTTGGGCCACCTTGCTGGCAGGGCCACAACCGGCCCATCTGGTGGCGGTTACCGGCACAAACGGCAAGACCAGCACAACCGACTTCATACGCCAGATATGGACCTTGCAGGGCCACAGGGCGGCAGGCATTGGCACGCTCGGGCTGACCGGGGCCGAGGGCACGGGGGTGACCTTTCCACCACTCACCACCCCCGACCCGGTGGCCCTGGCCAATGGCCTGGCAGCGCTTGAACGCGCAGGCGTGCATTACGCCGCACTTGAGGCATCCTCCCACGGGCTGGAACAGGGGCGGCTGGACGGGCTGCACCTGCACGCGGCGGGGTTTACCAACCTCACGCGCGACCATCTGGACTACCACGGCACCATGGAGGCCTACCGCGCGGCCAAGCTGCGCCTGTTTGACACGCTCCTGCCCCAGGGCGCCATTGCCGCCGCCAATGCGGACATGGACACAGCCACGCTGGACGCCCTGCGCGCCATTGCCAGAACCCGCGCCCAACCCCTGCGCCTGACAGGGGCAAACGGCACTACCGTGCGCCTGCTGGCCTGCCACGCCGTGCCCGCCGGGCAGGAACTGAGCATAAGCTGCAACAACGAACCGGCAAAAACCGTACTCCTCCCCCTGCCCGGCCGCTTCCAGGCCGACAACGTCCTGCTGGCCCTGGCGCTGGCCGTGCGGGAAGAGGCCGCACTGTATGACGCTCTCGACCTGCTGCCAGCCCTTACAGGGGTACGCGGGCGCATGGAGCGCGCCGTGGTTCTGCCCAACGGGGCCAGTGCATATGTGGACTACGCCCATACGCCGGATGCGCTGGCCCGCCTGCTGTCCTCGCTGCGCCCGCACGCGCGCGGGCGTCTGGTTGTGGTATTTGGCGCAGGCGGGGACCGCGACAGGGGCAAACGCCCGCTTATGGCGCAGGCCGCGGCCCGTGGGGCCGATATTGCCATAATCACGGATGACAACCCCCGTTCGGAAGACCCCGCGCGGATCCGGGCGGAGGTCCGCGCGGGAGCACCCGACGCGCTGGAAATAGGGGATCGCAGGCAGGCCATAACAGAGGCCCTGTCCATGCTGGGATCGGAGGATGTGCTGGTGGTGGCGGGTAAAGGCCATGAACAGGGGCAGATTATAGGCACAACCGTGCTGCCATTTGATGACGCGGCGGTTCTTCGCGCCGTGGCGGGTCAGCCATGAGCGCTTTATGGACCCGCCCGGAACTGGAAGCCGCAACCGGTGGCCACTTCCTCCCCCCCGCAGGCCCGTTGGCGCGCGCCATGCCCGATGCCGCCGTAACCGGTATTTCCATCGACACGCGCACCCTTGCCCCCGGTGACCTGTTCATTGCCCTCAAGGGCGATGCAAGCGATGGCCACGCCCATGTTCAGGCCGCACTGGACAAGGGGGCCGCCTGCGCCATGGTGCACAACGCGGACGGTCTGGCCGACCCGCGCGTGCTGGTGGTGGCCGATACGATGGCAGGCCTGCAACAGCTCGCACACGCCGCGCGCGCGCGGTTTGCGGGCAAGGTTGTGGCCGTAACCGGCAGTGTTGGCAAAACCACCACCAAGGACATGCTGCGCCTGTGCCTGGACGCCAACGGCCCGACCCACGCGGCCGAGGCCTCCTACAACAACCATTGGGGCGTGCCTCTTACCCTTGCCCGCCTGCCCCGCCATGCTGCCTTCTGCATCAGCGAAATCGGGATGAACCACCCCGGCGAGATCCTGCCCCTTGCGCGCATGGTCCGCCCCGATGTGGCGGTTATCGCTACCATAGGCTCGGCCCATCTGGGCCACATGGGCAGCCTGGACGCCATTGCCGCGGAAAAAGCCTCCCTCATCACCACCCTGCCCGCCAAGGGCGTGGCCGTGGTGCCAGATGACGCCCACGGCGCATCTTTTTTTGTCCGGGCGGCACAGCAGGCCCATGCTACCCTGTGGTATGCTGGCGCAAACCCGGCCAGCACCGCGCATATGACCGACATGCGCACAGGGGCCGATGGCACGCATTTTACAGCCCATGTTGCGGGGGTGGCGGTGGCGGTGCATGTGCCAGCCCCCGGCCTGCACCTGGCGCGCAACGCGCTGGCAGCCCTTGGGGCCTGCGCAGCCCTTGGGGCGGACCTGCCCAGAGCCGCCGCGGCACTACAGGCCTTTGCCCCCGGCAAGGGGCGGGGTGCGCTCAGCCATATTGCGGGTGGGGCCATAACCTTGCTGGACGAAAGCTACAACGCCTCGTCCGCCTCCATCCGGGCCGCGCTGGATGTGCTGCGCCACCTGCCCGCCACCCGCCGCATTGCCATTTTGGGCGATATGCGCGAACTGGGGGAGTTCTCCACGGCGGAACACATGGCCCTTGCCCCACCGGCAGCGGCTTCAGCCGACCTTGTTTTTTGTTGCGGACCTTACATGAAAACCCTCTTTGACGCCCTGCCCCCCGCCAGGCAGGGAGCCTGGGCGGATAGCGCCTCAGCCCTTGCTCCCCTGGTCTGTACCGCCCTGCGGGGGGGAGACGCCGTACTGGTCAAGGGCAGTCTGGGCAGCCGCATGCGTGACGTGATGACAGCCCTTGGAACCCTTAACACCGTGGAGCCCACCTGAATGTTGTATCTGCTGGTCTCCCACGCCGTGCATGACGGGCACATCACACTGCTCAACCTGCTGCGCTATATTTCTTTCCGCGCGGGGTGCGCGTGCATGACAGCGCTGGGCATAAGCCTGCTGCTGGGCAGGCCGCTCATTACCATGCTGCGTCGCATCCAGCGATATGGCCAGCCCATTCGCGCGGTTGGGCCGGAGCGGCATATTCTTGAAAAAGCCGGAACCCCCACCATGGGCGGCATGCTCATCCTGATCTCGCTTACCGTGGCCACGCTGCTGTGGGGCAACCTGGAAAACGGGTTTGTCTGGGCGGTGCTGCTGACCACGCTGGGCTTTGGCGTGATCGGCTTTGCCGATGACTACCGCAAGCTGGCACGGCGCAATACGGACGGGCTTTCCAAGCGTGCGCGCCTGGGTTCGGAATTTGCCATATCCCTCATATGCGGGGGGTGGTTGCAGTATCTGATGCCGCCTGATCTGGCCAACCATCTGGCCTTCCCCTTTGCCAAGGAACTGCTGCTCCCCCTTGGCCTGCTGTACCCCGTGTTCGCCATGATCGTGATTACCGGCTTTGGCAACGCGGTCAACTTTACAGACGGGCTGGACGGGCTGGCCATTGGCCCCGTGGTGGTGGCGGCCCTTGTGTTCGCCATTCTTTCCTACGTGGTGGGCAACCATGTTTTTGCCGACTACCTGCAAGTCCACGCCGTACCCGGCACGGGCGAACTGGCTGTGTTCTGCGCAGCCCTTGTGGGGGCGGGACTTGGCTTTTTGTGGTTCAACGCCCCTCCGGCCGCCGTGTTCATGGGGGATACGGGCTCGCTCTCCCTTGGTGGGGCACTTGGCTCGCTGGCCGTGGCCATCAAGCACGAACTGGTCCTGTGCATCGTGGGCGGGCTGTTTGTGGTGGAAACGCTCTCGGTCATTATCCAGGTGTTCTGGTACAAGCGCACGGGGCGGCGCGTGTTCCTCATGGCCCCCATTCACCACCATTTTGAAAAGAAAGGCTGGGCCGAACCCAAGATTGTCATCCGGTTCTGGATCATTTCCATCGTGCTGGGCATGTGTGGACTGGCCACGCTGAAACTGCGATGAGCACCTTCCCCCCCACCCTGTTTGCCATGAACCGTTTTGCCGTGCTGGGCATGGGGCGCAACGGCCTGCCCGCCGTGCAGGCCCTGAGCGCCTGTGGCGCCCAGGTACAGGCATGGGATGACGGCGAGGCAGGCCGTAACGGGCTGGCCGAAGCCCTTGCCCATATGCCCCCCGAGCAGGCCGCCCGCGTAACCTGCGCCCCGCTGGACAGCCTGGCGGGGTTTGACGCCCTTGTGCTCTCCCCCGGTATTCCGCACCACCTGCCCCGCGTGCACCCGGTAGCGGCACTGGCCATCGCTGCGGGCGTGCCCATCCTGTCCGATGCGGAACTGCTGTACCGCGCGGTGCGGGCTGCGGGCGGCAAAGCGCGCTTTGCGGGCATTACCGGCACCAACGGCAAGTCCACCACCACCACGCTGCTGGCCCATATTCTCGAACACGCTGGCCTGCCGGTGGCCGCTGGCGGCAACCTTGGCCCCGCAGCCCTTGCCCTGCCCCTGCTGCCCGATAACGGCGTATATGTGCTGGAAATGTCGTCCTACATGCTTGAGCGGCTGGACACCTTGCACTTTGATGCCGCCTGCCTGCTCAACCTTACCCCCGACCATCTGGACCGCCACGCGGGCATGGCGGGGTATGCGCAGGCCAAACAGCGGGTATTTGTCGGGCAGACAGCCCAGGACGTGGCCGTTATTGGCATTGATGACGCCGAGTGCGCCAGCATTGCCGCGCAACTGACCAAAGCCCCGGCACCCTGCGTGAGCGTCTCGGGCGCCAACCCCGCCGCCAGCTATTACGGCAAGGACGGCGCGATCTGGCACAACAATGCTCCACTGGCCACACCTGGCCCGGCACTACTGGGCGCCCACAACGCCCAGAACACAGCGGCCGCACTGGCCATGGCCCGCCACTTTGGCGTGGCGGACAGTGTGGCGGCACGCGCCGTGGCCTCCTTTACCGGCCTGCCGCACCGGCAGAAACTGGTGGAAACCTGCAACGGCGTTGCCTTTGTGGATGACAGCAAAGCCACCAACGCCGATGCAACGTCGCGCGCACTGGGCTGCTACGACCGGCTGGTATGGATTGCGGGCGGCATGGCCAAGGAAGGCGGGATAGAAAGCCTTGCCCCATATTTTGGCCGTATTGACCATGCCTTCCTCATCGGGCGGGACGCGGCGGAACTGGCGGCGACCCTTGCCCGCCACAACGTGCCCCATACCGTTGTGAACACACTGGAAAATGCGGTGCCACAGGCTTACAGTCTTGCACAACAGA
>CALCDN010000296.1 GCA_937900755.1 uncultured Acetobacter sp.
CAGACAGGCTGTCGCTGCGTGTATCGGTGGAGTCGGCTGGTTTGCGCACCCGTATGGTGTTGGAGGCCACAGCCCCCGATGCCGTGCCGCCCGCGGTGGAAACCCAGAGGGTTTTGAGCATTTCGGGGTTGTCGCGGAACTGCTTTTGCACCTCCATGATGACGTAATAGGTGGTGAGGGGTGTGGAAATGCTCGAAGCCGTGCGCTGGCCATAGGCATCGTACAGGGCATTGCCAATAAGCTGCGGGGTTATCTGGTAGCGCGCGGCGTTGTCGCGGTTGATCCGTACATGCAGCGCCATGCCGTGCCCGACCGTATGGCTGCTGACCCCGCTCAGTATGGTGCTTTTGCGCAGGGCCTCGGTCACGCGGGGGACCCACTGGTCGATGTCGGCCTCGTTTTCGCTACGAAAAACAAAGGTGTAGGCCCCTTCATGCACACGTTGGCCCCCACCGTTGATGTCGCCTGCATTGGAAATGCTGGTGGTCAGCCCCGGTATGGCGCGCACGGCCTGCTGAATGGTCGCGGCAATGGCCTCTGGCGTTTGCGTGCGCTGGTTCTTGGGCCTGAGCTGGGCGTACACCTCCGCCTCGTTCGCGGCGTCCTCCCCTGTAAAGCCGATCACGCCTTCCACCCCCGGTGCGGCTTCCATGGCGTTCAGCACCATGCGGGTTTTGGCCGACATGGCGGAAAAGGAGGATGTCTGGTCCACGCTCAGGTAGCCTTGCAGCAGGGCTATGTCCTCTGCGGGCAGGACGGTTTTGGGGATGATGATGACCAGCCCGATGGTGGCCGCAAGGCTGAGCGGGAGCGAGAGCAGCGTCAGCCACGGGTGGCGCAGCGCCGCATCGAGGGAGACGCGGTAGATGCGCATCATCCATGCCAGCGCGTGGTCCGTGCCATCGGCCAGCATGTGGGCCGCGCGCACCAGCGGATTGGCCGAGCGGGGAGGGGCTTCCTGTGGATTGGCGTGCACTTCCAGAAAATGCGCGCACATCATGGGGGTAAGGGAGATGGCCAGGAAAAAGGAGACCGAGACGGCAATGGTCAGGGTCATGGCGAATTCGAAGAAAATCTTGCCAGCAATTCCCCCCATCAGCAGCAAAGGCAGAAAAACCGCGACAAGGGATATGGTGATAGACAGGATGGTGAAGCCGATTTCCTGCGCGCCCAGCAAGGTGGCCTGCATGCGGCCCATGCCCTGTTCCATGTGGCGGGCTATGTTTTCCACCACCACAATGGCGTCATCCACCACAAAGCCGGTGGCGATAGTCAGCGCCATGAGCGAGAGCGTGTCGAGCGAAAAACCCAGCAGGTGCATAAAGGCCAAAGACCCCGCGAGCGAGACAGGCACCGTAACCGCGGGAATAAACGTGGAGCGCCAGCTTCGCAAAAACGCCAGCACCACAAGTACGACCAGCAGCACGGAGCCCAGCAGGGTTTCCTGCGTGTCCCTGAGTGCTCCACGGATGGAGACGGAGCGGTCCGAGACCAGCGTAAACCCCACATCCGCGGGCAGGGCATTGCGCAGCAGGGCGGCGCGCGCGCGTATGGCGTCTGTGACCTCGATCACATTGGTGCCCGGTTGTGCGCGAATAATGGCCAGCACGGCCGGTTGGTGGTTGTACCACCCCGCCGTGCGTTCGTTCTGCGGGCCGGAGCGCACCGTGGCCACGCTGCTCAGGCGCACGGGGCGGGTGTTGCGGTAGCCAATGACCAGGTCGCGGTACTGTTCGGGGCTGTGGGCCTGGTCGTTGGTTTCGAGCATCAGCCGCTGGCCCCCGGTTTCTATGAACCCCTTGGGCGTGTTGGCGTTGGCCGAGGCAAGGGCTGAGCGCACATCCTCAAACCCGATGCCATACTGGTAAAGGAGCTGGGGGTTGACCTCCACGCGGATGGCGGGCTTGTCCGAGCCTACGATCTCCACCCAGCCAACCCCCCTGACCCCGGCCAGCATGGGTTTGAGGTGCGTCTCCCCCAGGTCTCGCAGGGCGGTAACATCGCGTGTGGCCGATGTCAGGGCCGCAACCATGACCGGGCTGTCCGATGGGTTGGCCTTGTAATACTGCGGCTGCTCCAGCAGCGTGTGGGGCATGTCCGCCCGTGCCGCGCGCAACGCGGCCTCCACATCCCGCGCGGCGCCGTTTACGTCGCGGTTGTTATCAAAAAAAAGCAGGATGAAGGCGCTGGAATCCGTAGTGTCCGAGCGCATGCTGCTGACACCTGCAATCTGGCCCAGCCTGCGCTCCAGCGGGGTGGTGACCGCACTGGCCAGTTGCTGGGGTGAACTGCCGGGCTGGGAGGCAATAACGTAAATAACCGGGACGGAAATATTGGGCAGGTCCGCCACCGGCATGGCGCGGTAGGCAAAAAGCCCGGCCACCATGAACGCAACCGCCATAAGGGTTGTGCCAACGGGGCGCATGATAAACAGCCGACTGAAAGACACCGCCACGGCTCCTCTGGCTTGCGGGAGAGTTGGGTGTGGAGGGCGCGCGTGGCCCTGCTAGTTCCCCTGTGTGGGGGTGGTCTCGGGCAGGTTGACGTCTATCCGCCCCTTGCCATCCCGCTCGGTTGCCAGTGTGCCGGTGGCTTTGCGCACGCTGATGTTGCCTTCGCCCTGCACATGCAGCGCCGCGACATCTGTCGTGCCGCCAAAGCTGGCATTGCCCCGGCCCGCGTTGTTGATGTCCAGCGCCCTGAGCGTGCCGGTCGGGGCGGCAAGGGTTGCGCTGCCAGCAAGGTAGACAGCCAGTGCCGGGGCTTCTGCCTGGCCGATGGTTATAGGGGCCGAGGTGGTGGAGCGCAGGCGGGCCGACCCCGTGAGCCTGCCAATGTGGATAGGGCCGGAGGATTCCGTGGCCAGGTCAACTGGCCCGGTCCTGCCAAGGTCCAGTGCTCCAGAACCCGCATGGATGGACATGGGGCCGCTCCGGTCATCAACGACAATGCGTGTGGCCTGCGGGCTGTCTATGGCCAGCGGCATGGTGGAGGGGGTGTGCAGCTCCAGGGTCTGTCCGGCCGGGCAGCCTGCCTGCGACAGGGTTATGGTGCCGTCCGCAGCAGTTGTGCCCTGCAGCCCCGCGGGCCATTCCCCCCGCACGTCCACCGCGCCGGACAGGGTATTGTCGGTTACGACATGCAAGGTGTTCAGGCATGGCGCGCTCACCTGCACCCGTTTGCCGGGCATGTCCCGCGCAAGGGCGCTGGAGGTCAGGCCCATGCCCAGGGCACAGAGCACAAAAGCAAAACGGGAGGGAGCGAAAAAATGGTGCATGCCTGTGTTTGTGCCAGTCCGGGGGGCGGGCGTCCATACTTGCCTGCCTAGTGCCTAGTGCCGCTCCCGCCCGTGCCGCCCATAAGCGCGTCATGCAGCCTGTCCAGCGCCTCGGTCAGGGAGTCATGGGCGCGTTTGCCCTTGCTGCCCACAATGGTGACCGTGGTTGTCATGCCCGCGGCAAGCTGGGTGCCGGGGGGGATGCTGTCAATCTGTACCCGCACGGGAATACGCTGGGCCAGGCGCACCCAGGTATAGACCGGGTCCACCGATGGCAGGCCCTGTGTGGAGGGGGTGGCGTTGGGGGTGGCAATCCCGCGTGTAATGCTGGTGACATGCCCCCACATGGGCTGGCGGTAGCCCATGAGGTCCAGCCGGGCGCGGTCGCCAATATGGATGGAGCGGATTTTGGTTTCCTCAAAATACCCGTCCACCCAGTAGGATGAGGCGTCAATGACCTGAATATTGGCCTTGGCCGCGGTGGCGTAGTCCCCCACGCGCATGATCAGGTTGGTGACATACCCGGTTACGGTGCTGCGCACATGGGTTCGGTCAAGGTTGATATTGGCTTGCGAGAGGGCGGCCATGGCCGAGGCATACTGCGCCTTGGCTACTTCCGCCGTGGCCTGGAACACCTGTTTTTCCTCGCGTGAGGCGGCGGCATCGGTCAGGTTGTTGCGCCGGTATTCCTGGCTGGACTTGAGCACCATGTCGGCCTGGCGCTCGTTTACCATGGCGGTGGCGGAGGCCACGTCCACCTTGAAGTCAAACGGGTCTATGTCGTACAGGACATCGCCTGCGTGGACAAACTGGTTGTCGCGCACCTTGACGTCGATAATCTGGCCCGAAACACGGGGCGCAATATCGGCCACCTGCACGCGCACCTGCCCGTTACGGGTCCAGGGGGCGGCGGTGTAATAGTCCCACAGCACAAAGCAGACCACGGCCGCAATGGCCAGAATAATGCCGGTCGTGACAAATTGCAGAAGGCGGCGCGCACGTTCAAACACGGCGAAAAAGCCCTTTCACAGCAGGATGGTGTAAAGGCCGATAAGGCCGATAAGAATACCAAATTCGGCCAGCGGCAGGTTCCACACCACACGGCGTGCGCGCACCTTGGCCAAAAGCGGGTTGAGTGCGAGCAAGGTGGCAATGGCCAGCCCCGCATGCACCACAAAGGAGGACACCAGCAGCCCGCCAATATCCAGAACAGGTTGGAGTTCCATGTCAGCGGGCCTTCCACTGCTGGTCGGGTACGGGCAGCAGGTCATACAAGTGCAGGGCGGATCGGTTGTGTTCGAGCAGGCGAATGGCCCCGACCATGGCGGACACGGCGGCAAGGGCTGTGGCCATCTGCCCGTGTGGCAGGCCAATGGCATGGTCGAGCAGAATACGGGCCTTGTGGCGCATGCGCACAAGGGCTGCATCCACGTTGTAGATGATGGTGGAACGGTAGGCCGATTCCGCATCCAGCCGGATGGCGGGAATGGTGGCCGCGCGTTGCAGGTGGCGGCGGGCGCGGGCCAGTTCCAGGTTGAGTGTGTCCAGGCTGGCAAGGCGGGCAAAAACACGCTGGCGCGCCTTGTTCGCGGGGAGGTAGCGGTTCCATTCCAGAATACGGCAAAGCCGGTCGTAGTGGCGGCTGATCAGGGCGGAACCTGCCTGCTCGCCGTGGCCTTCAAACTGGAGCAGCAGGTCATGCCCGATGGTAATGCCCACCCTGAAGCGCCTGCGCGAGGCGGAGGGAGGCAGGAGGAGCACCAGCGAAATAAAAATCATGATCGCCGCGAACAGGTAGAGCACATTGCGGTCGATAAAGGCCGATGGCTCGTAGTTCTGCTGGTCGGCCACCCCAAGGATAACAAAGAAGAACACCCCGGCGTTAAAGCCTATGGTGGCTGTTCTGGGGTGGATGAGCAGCAGGCACCCGCCAAAAATGACGGGAATGATGGCAAGCGCCAGAAAAGGCATGTCCGCCCCGTGGGGCAGGATGCCAAAGTTGAGCACGGCCGCCACAAAAATGGCCAGTGGCGTGCCCAGAAGCGCTCCCATGCCAAAACCGCGCACATTGTAGGTCGTGGCCGCAAGGGTGAGAATGATGGCGACCTGCGAGAGGGCGGAATACGTCGCGGGAATATCGGAAATAATGCACAGCCCCGCCGCCACGGAAAACCCGATGAGCGTGCGCAGGCCATTGAGCAGGGCGGCAATCACATCATCATGCTGTTCAATCTTGAGCTCGGGGGCCTGTGTGCGCGCGCGCTGGCCGTGCTCAAACGCATCTATGCCGTCCACCGCCCAGCGCGCGTCGGACAGAATGGCCATGGAGCGCTCAATCAGCCAGGCCTCATCCAGCGTTGGGCCAAGGCAGAGTTCGTTCTCATGCGCTTCACGCGCCAGGTCTTCGAGGTCATGCACGGCCTGTGCCGGGGAGTTGACGGGTGTGCCATCGCCAAACGCATCGCGGATGTGCTTGAGCACCGTGGCCGAAACCTCGCCCTTGCGCAGCACAAGGGCAATGGCCTGGCTGCATGAGAGCATTTCCAGCAGCGCCACCATGGCCGAGCGCGCGCCCGCCAGCCGCAGCCGCGCATCGGGCAGCTCGGTCTTGGCGAAGGAAATTTGTGAGGTCAGGGCGATAATTTCCCCCGCAAGGCCCGCGCAGGCCATGCTGTCGGGTATGCTGTGGCCTGCCAGCGCGTCCTTGGCTATGCGGCGCACCATGTCGGACGTGCGGCGCAGGTTGGCGGTCAGTTTTTCAAACGCGGTGGGGGAGCCAAAAATATCGTTGATCGCGGCGGTGGAGGCAATGCCCACCACAATGCAGGACACGCGGTTGACCGTGACGTCGAAAATGCCCGCCGGGTTATCAATGCAGCTGATCCCCACAATAGCGACCGTATAGCCCGAAAGCATGGCGGCGTAGGCCCGAAAATCACGCTCAAGTGTGCCCACAATGGTGCACAGGGTCAGCCACAGCGCCACCCCGCCCAGAAAAACCCCCCGGTCCTGGTTGAAGCAGGCGGTCAGGAAAATGGCCACGAACGCGCCGATAAAGGTGCCTGCCAG
>CALCDN010000297.1 GCA_937900755.1 uncultured Acetobacter sp.
GTGTATAAGAGACAGGACCCTTCCCCCCCCGGCCGGAGTGCTCCGGCTGGCAGGCATGGGCGCGCCATGCGCGTGCGCCAGGGCGGGGGGTAAAACCCGCCCTAGTTCTGGGGCTGGGCCTGTGTGGGAGCGGTTTTGTGGTGTGCGTGCTTGCCGCTCTTGTGTTTTTCCGGCGACCCGGCATGTGACCCGCTCAGGGGTGATTGGGTGGTTTCGGCCGAATTGGCGGGCCGATCATTGGCGGGGGGCTGGGTTCCGGGCTGCTCCGCCTCTGTGCGCGGGTTGTTCCACAGCTTCTGCGAAGGCTCCACCCGCCTGCCGTTTTCATCCTGTGCCGCGGGAGGCACCTGCCCGACCTGCGCCGCCGCGGACCCCGCCGTAGGGGCTGTGGGAACGTCCTGCGCAAAGGCGGGTGTTGCCAGCAAAGTGGCGCCGAGTAGAAGAGAATAAAATCTGCCTGTCATAGTCAACCTCTCTCATGACGTTGCAAGTCTCCTTACAAAACGAGAGAGTTTTCCATGGGTTCCCTGCCTTTATGGCCCCGGCCCGCGCCATGGCCGCCCCATATGGGGGCCTGTGGGTAAAGGCCCTGCGTATGGCTGCAGTTTTTTGCCGTCTTTTTTTAGGCCGGTTCCCTGTCGCACAGGTGTTTTGCCAACTGGTTGTGCCGCGCGACAAGCCCGTGCAGGTCCAGGCGGGAAAAATATCCGTCCTGCACAAGAACATTCCCATTGACCATACTCATGGACACCTGCGTGGGCGTGCAGAACACAAGGGCTGCCACGGGGTCGGTCTGCGCACCCGCATGGGCCAGGCCGCACACGTCAAACGCCACAATATCGGCCGCCATGCCTACGGCGATCTGGCCAATATCGTCCCGCCCCAGTACGGCGGCTCCTCCACGCGTGGCAAGGGCCAGCGCGTCCCGGGCACTCATCATGCCTGGTGTTTGCGGGGTTTCGGGCAGCAGGCGCGAGAGCAGCATGGCCTGCCGGGTCTCGCCCAGCAGGCTGGCCCCATCGTTGGAGGCCGAACCATCCACCCCCAGCCCCACGCGCACCCCGGCTGCCTGCATCCGCCGCACCGGGGCTATGCCCGAGGCCAGCCGCATGTTGGAGCACGGGCAATGGGCCACACCCGTGTGCGTGCGCCCAAAGCGGGCCATGCCATCTGTGTCCAGTTTAACGCAGTGCGCGTGCCATACGTCCGCCCCGACCCAGCCCAGGGCCTCGGCATATTCGGCCGGGGTCTGGCCAAAGCGTTCGCGGCTGTAGCTGACATCGTGGTCATTCTCGGCCAGATGCGTGTGCAGCATGGTGCCCGTGGCGCGCGCCAGTTCCGCCATGTCGCGCATGAGTTCCCGACTGACCGAGAATGGCGAGCACGGCGCCCCCGCGACCCGCAGCATGGCCAGGGGTTCGGGGTCATGGTACGTTTCAATCAGGCGTTGCGTATCTTGCAAAATATCGGCTTCGCGCTCCACCAGCGCATCGGGGGGCAGGCCGCCCTTGCTTTCCCCTACGCTCATGGCGCCACGGCAGGCATGGAAGCGCATGCCCATGGCAAAGGCCGCCTCGATCTGGTCGTCCAGCCTGCACCCGTTGGGAAAAATATAGTGGTGGTCACTGGTTGTGGTGCAGCCCGAAAGCAGCAGTTCCGCCATGGCCGTGCGGGTGGACACCTGCACCATCTCGGGCGTAAGGCCCGCCCAGATCGGGTAAAGCGTTTTAAGCCAGCCAAACAGCGAGGCATCCTGTGCGCGCGGAATAACCCGTGTAAGGGACTGGTACATATGGTGGTGGGTGTTGACCATGCCCGGCAGCACAACATGGCCGCGCAGGTCTATAACGTGTTCAGCAC